>NZ_VWWK01000003.1:0-140451 GCF_011753035.1 Burkholderia sp. Ax-1720
CGAGCGGGGCGCGTGAAGCAGGCGACGCCCGCGCCGCGCAACCGGCCGCCGCGGTCGCGGCGCGATGACGGGCCGGGGGAGCATTTCGCCATGGCCATGAACGTCGCGCAGGACGCCGAGGACGAGGTGATCGCCGCGATCAACACCACGCCGCTGGTCGACGTGATGCTGGTGCTGCTGATCATCTTCCTGATCACGATTCCGGTGGTCACGCATACGGTGCCGGTCAGCCTGCCCAGGGAAACCGTCACGCCGCTGCAGACCCGGCCGCAGAGCATCGAGCTGGCGGTCGATCCGGCCGGCCAGGTCTACTGGGACACGCAGCCGATCGACCGGCCGAGCCTGCTGGCCAGGCTGAAGATCGTGTCGCAGCAGTCGCCGCAGCCCGAGATCCATCTGCGCGGCGACCAGGCGGCGCGCTACGAGGCGATCGGCCCGGTGGTGACGGCCTGCGAGCGCGCCGGCATCGCCAAGCTGGCCTTCATCACCCAGCCGCCCGCGCACGGCAACTGAGGGAGATCCAAGATGGCGATGAGGAGGCGTCCAGGCGCCAGCGACGAGCCGGGGGTGATGGTCGATATCAACACCACGCCGCTGATCGACGTGATGCTGGTGTTGCTGATCATGCTGATCATCACGATTCCGATACAGATGCATGCGGTCAACATGAACCTGCCGGTCGGCACGCCGCCGCCGGCAGCCCCACCGCCGGTGGTGCAGGTCGACATCGATTTCGACGGGACGATCCGCTGGAACGGCGCGCCGCTGGCCGATGCGGCCGAACTGGAGCGGCGTTTCGCCGAGGTGGCCGGGCAGCCGGTGCAGCCCGAGGTGCACCTGTTGCCGAACCGGCTCGCACCTTACCGGGTGGTCGCTCAGGTGCTGGCTGCCGCCCAGCGCGAGGGGGCGACCCGGATTGGCCTGGTGGGCAACGAGCAGTATCTGCAGTGACTATGGACCTGCGGCTTGTCTCTGGCCACTACGACCGGCGTGGTATGTGGCGAGCGCAAGAAGCTGACGCTGCACGCGGCGTCCAGGCCTACAGCGGAAAATGCAGGTTGAGAAGAAGTTGGGCGGGGAGACGGCGAGAGTGTTCCGTGCTGCTGGCGGGGCACCGTAAATACGTTGCACACACAACTAATTTGACATAATTGTATTGATCAATTTTTTACTTTCTAGTCCTAAGTCCAAACGTCGTGTTGAGGTGCGGCGGAATTCTTGGACTGGATACTGTCAAGTTGTTCGGCAGACGGACCAGAAAAAGGCGATGGTCGCGGCTCATCGATTGGCCTACGTGGTAAAGCGGGCGCGCAATGCCATTTCCAGGCTGTCATCGCCTGGATCCGGGCCGCGCGTTTCTGTTGCGCGATCACTGGCTAGCCGCTCTTCGACCGGTTGGGCTCCTGATTTTCTACCGAGTGTTGGCCGTCTCTGCAGCCGGTTGGGTGCGCGCCGTGCCGCCTTTGCCGGCGTCGCGGGAATCGCCGACGGCGAGGCTCGCGCTTGTCCTCCCCGGCCTGCGTCGGGCGAGCCGCCGTCGATGAGCGCGGCCATGTAGGCCCACACCTCGCGCACGAACGCCGGCGCCACGCGCGGCGCCTCGACCAGGTGGAAAATCCGGTCGGAGCGGAACTCGAGGTAGTACAGACGCGACGCGCCATCGGTTTGGAACTGCAGGTGCGCGGTGTGGCCAGCGAACAGCGCCGAGTAGCTGTGGCTGTTGTGCGCGCCGTGCTGATCCACGGCACGCCACAGCCAATGCTTCTCGCCACCAATCGACACCACCATCTCGTCGAGATGCCACTTGTCGCCGCACGCCGGGGCAGTCGCGCTGCTCAAGGGTGGGTGACGTCGATATTGTTGATAGTGACCCACCCGGAACCGAGTTGATGTGAATTTCAACTTGTTCGGGGATTCGTCATTTCCAGATATTTTCCTGTATCTCTTGCAATAAATCCGCGACTTGTTTCCTTTATTTTAAAAGATTTGGGTATTTCACGCACCACATAGACGACTGACATGACGTCAAGCGAAGACCCCACCGAGTTGATAACGAAATATAACCAAGCAAACCCCCTTAGCGTCACCGGAAGGAAGAAACCTACTGCTCCGGAAATAAAGAATCCTGTTACAAGGGGGGCAAGCGCAACGACAGCATAGCGCTTGCGAGACAACACGACCTTACTTGTTACCGATGACCATTTAATTATGACGTGGCCAATCCCAAAATTGGGAAGTGCCACAACATGAGTAAATTCGTGAATAACATAAACAGCCAATGAAGTTACAAAAAAACCAACCCAAAATTCAATCGGATGCTCGGTGCCGGATTGAATCACCAGATCGAAATATATGGGATGCGGGATACTCTTAACATAGTGCGTGACATGCACACGGAAAGGAATGAACGAAGCAAGCAAGAAGAAACTGGACGCTGTGAGGACAGTCGTTTTTGGATAACGAAGCATTCGACGTCGGCAAACTGGAATTCGGTCCATATACGGTTATTCCTTTATGTGGGCATCTGACCGCATGTGAGCGTGGTCAAGAGTCCAGCATTCGCGAAGGCCTAAAGGCAATTTTCTCCGAATCTCGATGGACGAGACTTATCCAAGGATATTTCAATACCCGGATGCAATCGGGAAATGATGCCGACGTGATAGCTTATATTTGACATAATTTCAACGATTTTTTGGCCGAACCTAGTCGACCCTCACTTGGCAGTTCGGTCGTTACGCATCCGCGTGGCGCGATCCCCTGACCAATGGCCTGGCGCGGCACCTCAAAATTGACGGATTTCTCCGAAATCCTTATTTATCGTCGAGGAGATCAGGCTGGATGAGGAACTGAGCAGGGTCATCACCGAGCCATGCTGGCTGTCGCCCGCGTCCGGCCCAAGTTTTGCCGGTTTTCGGGTCTCGATATAGTGGAGCATTCGACAAACGGGCAGCCTTTCGTTTCGAGGGTTTTTCCTGGAGATCTTGGATGCTAATGCTCAAGTCGCTCATCAGCGCTTTGATCTGAACGATGGCGGCCTCCCGTTCACTTTCCAGCGCCACTTTGATCTGCCCGTCCAGCTCCTGTAATTGCGTAAGCAACGCAAGGTAGCCCTTCGAATTCGTGGTCATTTCCGTGATCCCTACTCTTCAATGATTTCTAGATGTCCAACTCGTGCGCCAGTTACGCAGGCCAGCCCCGATGGCAAGGAAGAGCGCGCCTAGGATCATAAAGCAGACTGGGACAGGAATCCCTCCCAGATTCCATTCCGCCAACATTTGGTAGGCGGTTTGCAACGAAGCATCGGCGGGTGCGGGCGCAACGAACAGCAGGGCGGACCCGAAGTAGATGCTAAGTGTCGCGGGCATCAGCCAGTACCCGAATATTCGGCCAATGTCTTGAGCGATAGCGATCGCCAGCCACCCTACCACGATGGCACCCACAACTAGATCTACCAGAATGACGATCATGGAAAAAAATCCTGCTATAAATTTCTTGAACAGACGTGAGACTTCGCCGGTTTAGACTGCCGAGAAGGTCGCGGTGCAGGCCAAACCGGCGTTATCCGCTACCCTTGTGGTGGCTTGTGCACCACCGATCGGTAGTTGTTGTCGATCCACTGCTTTGCCCATTCGATTCCGCGCTCGTAAGCTTGGGCCCGATAAACGCGGTTGCCGAGGTCCGTGAAAATGAAGCGCTCGTGCTCGCGAGTGATGATCACGCCCGAAACGAACAGCCGCTGCTTCGCAAGAATAGTTGGTGAAGCTTCGATCTTCCAGCCCTTGTATTCCGCGAACCGACTCACACGTTTCATATCGACCTCCGACTTGCGGCTGCCTTCACCCCTTACCTACCTTGCCCACTTCCGCGACCAATGTAGGCGCGCATCGCATCGCCGGCCGCACGTTCGTACATCCACGCCTGATCGGCGCCGTCTTCACACGAGCGAGCGATTACTTTCGCCAGATGCGATATTGAGCTGCGCCCGGGCTCGTCCGTTTCGGCGGCTTGCAGTTCGGTAAGAACAGCTTGGGCGAGACATTCGTACTCTTGCCAGCGGAATGCGCTGCCGCGTGCATCGCCTATATGCTCCGGCTTCTCTCCACACGCGGAGCAAATAGCCCGAGCCACTGCTTCGCGCACCTGTTTATCTTGGTGATTATCCATGAGCGTTTTTCGTCCTGTTACCGGTCCGCTTCTGACTTAATGTGGTTGCTCCATGCTTCTTGCTTGCCGAGGATACAGCGAAGCCACGCATAGGTTGGAGTCGTCCAGAGCCCGCGCGACGCTTTGATGCGCTCCGCTTGAAGTCGCAGACGTACATGTGCGCTGCGTTCATTCCAATTCGAGGTAACGCTTTTCATTCGCCGCCCCCTCGACTGTTTCCTTCACGAGCCAGCCTGACGAGCGCTTGTCTACGCCAAGAACAATTCCGCCGCGTACGCCACTGGAATCGCGGCTTGTTCAGTTACAACGCCTTCGAGGATGGAGTCATCGTGACCTGGACGTTTCCACGCTCTTCGCCCAGCGCAACGCGACGAACATGAGCAGCCGCGATTCAATTTGGTCGAGCTCGTATTCTGCCCCGCATTGAACGCAGACTTCGCGTAGTGCTCCCGCGGTGACGAGATACTCACTTCGCCGCCAGTTAGATATTTCGACTACGGCCTCGGCAAGTGTCGCGTCGGTCTGCTGCGCGAAGACATCTTCAATCTTGAGCAGACCTCTGTCCATTACGTGGCTTGAACTGCGGCACGATAGCGAGCCCGGAGCAGTAGATCGGGAACAGGATTGAGGACTTCGCTCATGAATTGAAGCTCGATGCATGCGTCGATACCATGCAGCGGAGCATGGCGGTCGAACGCCGCTTTCGCCGCCTCGAGCTGGGTGTCGTCATGAATCCGGGAAGCAACCGCATGGATGGCAGCTTTTTCGGCAGCCGTTAAAAATTCGCTCACGATGTCGTCCTTTTTCTTGTTACGCCGGCTATGCCGGCGGCTTCTAAATTTCGATGCCTATCCCGGTCAAACATTAGCCCAACGATAAGCAGCCAACCGCAAGACCCCCGCCTCGATGACTTTGCTTGAGTCTCCGTGAGTCATACCCGTTTGACGCATGAGATCCGCGCTGAGCCGGCGGACGACCCCATCTACGAGCACGCCAGTCTCCTCGTAGTTCTTCATTTCTTCGACACTCAAGCGCAGATCAGCCACGGGTATCTCTGAGAGAAATCTTTGGACGATATTCATGTCGTTCGTACCTGGCACGGCGTTTTCTAGTCGATTCGGTTGAGGATTTCAACTTCGAAACCCTCCGGCCAACCGTCTCGATGAACGTTCAGCGCATCTTCTACGATCAGCTCGGGTGCCACGTCCTCGTAGTCGGCATCGCGCGGCGTGAACATCACGATCGCGCTCGGAACCCCCTTCGCTGCGGCGATCTGGTCTGCTAGCCGTTTGAGTTCCTTCGTCCAGATTTGAACCTGACGCTCCAGGAGCTGCTGCTGATCGATTCTGTCAACATGATGTCTTCCTTCACCGCCGGCCGGGCCGGCGCGCCCCTTAATCACGCGCCGTACCGGAGCTTCACCGCCTCGTTCCGCGCTTCGTTCGACATCCGCTTGTGGTCGCGGCTGCGTTTCGCTTGTGCCTTCTTCTTCGCGTCCTCTCCGGTCAGTGCCGAGACCTGCCAGATCTCGCATTCGGAGTATGCAGGGTCGTCCGGCTTCCCGCCGAAGCTCCACGCGCCGCTGGGGAACCGCGCAACGGTCCAGAGTTTTTCGCCCATCACCTTTTCCTAGTATGTGCCGGCAACACGGTCGCCAGCCAGTCACTGCACAACAACCTAACAAGGCTGCCAACTGCTGCATCACGGACTGCTGCCCCGGTCCGCGATGCAAGCCTACATGCGTCGTCACTCATGCTCGATGTTCCGTTCGTGATATCGGCACCTGTGCGCGGACCATGAGCGAATGATATACCCCCAATGGGGGTATATCAACTAATTTTCTTGTCCCATTCAAGAATCTCCCTAACATACGCCCACACCACATCGGGCAGGTTACGGAAGTCGATCGTGTCATTTGGCGCGAGCCATTTGTCCAGAGTCTTGATTGGGACGCTGATGCGTTTGGCGAACTGTGCGCGCGTCATCCCCAGCGTCGTCATCGCTTGGCGTAGAAATTCCTGCTGGGGCAGTGATGTAGGCGGTACTCTTGATGCCATTCGTTTCTCGTATCACGTGCCTGTATTGGCTGGATGTCGTCGGTGCGGATCTAATCGTATTGGGTGAAATTCTATACCCCCAATGGGGTGATCTCAATGGTTGCATCCCGTTAGTGAGCGCGACTATCGATTCCAGGGGGCCGGCGCGGCGCATGCCAGATTCTCGTCCGATTACCTGTCCTGAAGGACTGCGACTTCCGCGCCGGGGTCCTGGTGCGGAACGTGGCATCAACGCCGCGCTCCGGCGCAGGAAGGCAAGTGGAGAGTGGGCGCTCAACACCCAAACCGACGAGCTCCTGGCCTCTCTGATCGCCTAGCACGACGGTTAGCTTCGCACCACGCTCCTATCGGTGATACTGCTGGCGCTCAGTCGGCTCGAACGGCTGCGCGACGGGTAATCGTTCAACCGACCGCCGGCGAGGCGGTAGCTCCCGGCGGCAAGGTCCCCAACCCGGGTGGGCGTCGCACGCGCATGGTCAACAGGGCAAATTGCGGCGGCGGTATTCGATAGCTGCCCTCCGAATCCGTCGCACCGATGACTTGAGCGTGAAAAGGGATGTTGACAAAATATGTTCATTGCGCATAATCAGAGACATGGTAGCCGCCTGGTCGCCACCGCTCCGCAGGGCACGTGTGGAAGGAGAATTCGCAAATGCGAAAAGCAAATAGCTGGCACCCGGACTACGCTGCAGAAGCGTGCGCTCGTAGCGAGAGAGATGCCCACCAGGATCTAACGTTCGTGAAGTATGCGAGCAGTACCTATCAGGTGCTGCCCCTGGTGCACACCATCGCGGCGGAAACGGGCGATAGCAAGCTCGCCTCGATTGCGGCCACTGTTTCAGAGATCGAGCAGGAGCGCGAGGAAAAGGGCAATCGCTGCTACCGCAAGGTGACAGAGGCGCAGCGCCACGTCCTCGCCACAGCTCTGCTGAAAAAATATGGCAGCGCACGGGGAGTGGTCAAAGCCGCGTGGAACGTGACCGACGCACAGATCGAAGACGCCGACATTTGAAGGGAAGCGCAGTGAAAGCTACCAAAATTATCGGTGGTTACGAAGTTGTGTTCACCACGTCGCTGAGCGCCACCAATAAGCTTGTCGATGTCCGTGTTGTTGGCGGTGGTTGCGGGCCGACCGGCACTTGGACGAATGCTTGGCGCTTGGCCCACGAACTCGTGGGCTATGCAGTCGAGGCACGGGAGGCGGCGGTTCGACGCGCTGCCGAGAAGGAGGCTTCACGATTGGCTCGTGTGGAAAAGCACCAAGCAAAGCAACGCCGACGGTCGTCGCTAGAGAGCGCGAAGGCAATCGCGGCACGACGTGGCCTGGCTGCCGAACATCTCGCCGTTGCGGGGCCCGTTGCGCTGGCCAAAGAACCCACGGTTCCTACTTCGCACTACGAGGTCGACGCGATGAATGACAGCCCGCATCTGCACTATATTGTGATGAACCGGAGCCGCAGCGAACGGATTACACGTGCAGACTGCGACAGCACCGAGCAAGCGTTCATTATTGAGCGCACCTTGTTGCCAGTGCTGCAAACCGGGATCGGCTGGGCGGACAGCCGCAAGAGTGCGTATCGAGTGCGCGGCGAGGTCACGCGGGCCCGCGGCCAGTTTGTGTTGACCGAGCACAGTGTGCCGGTGGCGACATTCTATGTGTGCCTCGATGCTAAGGCCGCCACGGGCGTGTGGCGATCGGTAATCGAGGAGTCGCGCGGGCAACTTGGCGATGCTGCGCTGGCGCCAGCGGTTCCCTGGGCGCTGCTGCGACATGACGCTCCCGCCGATGTACCTCTACCCCGATGGCTTGACTGGTGGGCGAAACATGTCGGCTTTGCCCTTCTTACCCGGGAGGGATGGTGACATCGGACCCAATCGTTGCACGACAGGAGGCTGCTGCAGCTGATGTCGTCTCGCTGCGCACGAGCGTTCAAGATGCGCTGGGAGTAGGCATCACGGCTGCACAGGATTGGTGTGCGGCCGCCGTTTGCTCGCAGCGCAGGGCCTGGCAGCAATGGGAGCGCGGGGAGCGTAGTATCCACCCAGGCATTTACAAGCTTGCACGCATGGAAGTTGCGCGCCTTGAAGCCGAGCGCGGCAGGCTAGTTATGCCCGAACAGAAACGGGGTTGACCTAGCGATCCCAGTGCGGCCACTCGACCTCGGTCGGCCGGTCGCTGCTTGGCTCGTCAGCTCGCCCCCCCGGCCGCATCCCGAAGCGTTCCCAGGGTATGGGCACCATCGTCCGGATCCTCGAACCATTGGTTCGTCAGCCTCAAAACAGCTCGTCGTTGGCTGGCCCGGGCGCCGCCAGCTCCTGCTTTTTGCGGCGAGGCGGCCGCGGCGCCGGGTGGCCCCGATACGCCTCGGCCGGCAGCAAAGACAGAAACGACCGTGCCTGTTCCGGATCGCTGCAGCTGAGCCAGTCATCGTAATGCTCAGGCAGCAAGATCACGACGCCGCGCTTCTCGTTCGGCGTGCCGTCCGCCTCGAGATGTCGATGGAACTGGCTCAGGAAAGGATGGCCATCTGCGTTGACAGTCAACATCGTGAAGCCGTAGACCACGGTGCCATCGGGCTCCGGCCAGGGTTTCCACAATCCGGCCACGGCGCAAGGCGCGCCGCTGGCCAGCTCGATACCCCAGCGCTCCGATTTGTCCTTCAGCACCTTGCGCACCCGCTCGTCTCGATCCAGCCCATCGAGATCCGGAAGCGGTGAATATCGAGGCTCATAGATGACATCCGCCGGCACGATGGCAAATCGGCAGGCGTGCCAGGAATCCTTGAAGTTGGCTTTCTGTCCAACCGTCTCGCTGCGCGCGTTCATGGTGTCGAACTTGAACTTACCGATCTTCGATTGCGGCCGGATACCGAAGCTGCCTAGCAGCGATTCGCGCCCGCCGTCGGCGCCGCGGCGGATGAAAGGCGCAGGATAGTCACAGTAGATTTCGGCCGGCCATTCGCCGTCCGGCGGCGCCGAATCGAAAAGATCGGCATACCGGCTTTCGCTGGTTGCAATATAGTTAGTACACAAGGCAGACCTCCCTCTCGACAACGACGAATACCGGCCCGCTGAACGTCGCGGCGCTCCGAGGTGTCACGGCGTCTCAGACGGCGGCTGTTGCTCGTCGGGAATGTTCGGGTCGTTGTAGTAGACCGGCCCACCTTCATGGCTCGGCTCGGGTGGAAACGAGATCTGCGTCATCGGCATAACAAAGGTGCGTAGCCATTCGTCAAGCGCAGTACAGACGTCCTCGTAAGCATCATCGAAACCAGATCCCTCGGCGCTGCCCGGCGGGTCGGGAAACAGGCTTTTTCCCCATCTGATCATTCCCGGCGTGCAATAGCCGTACCTGTCGAGCTTGGCCTCGTTTGCCACGAAGTCGTAGCTGTTGGCGACGGCCGACACCATGCTGATCGACATCGAGTCGACGATCTCGAACTTCGAGTAAGCGATGCACCAGTCAATGAATGCGCGCTGCATTTCGGTCAGGGGTTTTCGCATGTCGCCTCCTTCCGGATCCGATCCGGTCATCTTACGCTCACCGTGCGCAGCGGCTGCCGAGCGCCGCTTGGCGGCGGCGTCCGCCCGGCCGTCAACTGGCTAGGCAATTCCCGCGCTGGCTTTTTGAGACGGCTGGGTTACAATCGGCCAACCCTGTATATCCATACAGTATTGGTGCACGAACATGAACCCCGCTCTCGCTCATCCGGAACGAATTCACCCAGCCCTGTGGCGCGCCAGCCAGCGCGCGCAGGCCGGCGCCGTCGGCATCGAAACCGGGCACCCTACTCTGTCCGCCGAGCTTCCCGGCGGTGGCTGGCCGCCCAGCTGCCTGGTCGAGCTGCTGACGCAGCAGCCGGGCATCGGCGAACTGCGCCTGCTCGCGCCGGTGCTCGCGCGCCTGGCGCCCAAGCCGATCGTGGTGGTCCAGCCGCCCCATCGCCTGCAGCCGGCCGCACTCGCATACTGGGGCGTGGATCCTGCGGCCTTCGTGAGCCTGCGTACACCGCGCACGGCCGATGCGCTCTGGGCTGCGGAACAGGCACTACGCGCCGGCACGTGTGGCGCGGTCCTGCTCTGGCAGCACGTCGTGCGATCGGACGCACTGCGACGCCTCAACCTTGCGGCGCAGGCCGGCTCCGCCCTGTTTTTCCTGTTGCGCCCGGCGTCCGCCGCGCGCGACGCGTCCCCTGCGCCGCTACGCCTGGCGCTCGCGCCGGCGCGCGATGGCGTCGAGGTGATATTCGTGAAACGCCGCGGCGCGCAGCGCGACGAACCGCTGTTCGTGCCGCTCTCCCCCTCCCCGATTTTGCTTGATCGCCATGGCAGTCTGGATCGGCGTGCATCTGCCGCGCCTCACTCTCGAAACGTTCGTCCCGCTGTCGCCAGCGCCATCGTCGAATGACGGCACGGGTGTCGTCGTGCTCGAGCACGACCGCGTGGTCGCGCTCGATCGGCCGGCGGCCGAGCTCGGTGTCCTGGTCGGCATGCGCCGCGGCGGCGTCCTTACGCTCGCGCCCGAAGCACGAATCTGCACGCGCGACATGGCGCGCGAGGACGAGCTCGTGCGCGGCGTCGCGTATGCGCTGCTGCAGTTCACGCCGAGCGTCGTGCTCGACGCCGAGGCCGTGGTGCTGCTCGACGTGACCGCCAGCCTGCGCCTGTTCCACGGCATTCGCGCGCTTCGGCGCCGGGTCCGCCAGCTGGTAACGTCGTTCGGTCTGACGGCCGCCGTGTCGCTCGCGTCGACGGGGCCGGCCGCCTGGACGCTCGCCCGAGGCCTGCGCGGCGGATCCGCGCTCGCCGCGCGCTCCCTGCAGCGCGCCCTGGCCCGCGCCCCGCTCGCAGTCGCACCGCCGGCGCGTCGCTACGTCGAGTGGTTCGACGCGCTGGGCTGCGCCACCCTCGCAGATTTGCAGCGCCTGCCGCGCGCCGGGCTCAAGAAGCGGAGCGGGGTCGCCCTGTTGGACTGGCTCGATCAGGTGGCCGGCGCCGCGCCGGCGCCCTACGAGTGGCTCGAAGCGCCGCCGGCGTTCGACGTCCGCATCGAGCTGCCGGACCGCGTCGAGCATGCCGATGCCCTGGTGTTCGCCGCCCACCGCCTGGTGCTGCAGCTGACGGGCTGGCTGGCCGTGAAGCAGTTGGACGTGTGCACGTTCGTGCTGAAGCTCGAGCATGAGCGCGGCCGCGACGCGATCGCCCCGACCGAGCTCGAGATCGTGCTCGGCGCGCCCACCCGCTTCGAAGAGCACCTCATGCGGCTGGTCAAGGAGCGGCTGGGCCGCCTCGAGCTGCCCACGCCCGCGATCGCGATCGCGCTGCACGCTCATCGTGTGCAGCCGGCCGAAGCCCCGAGCGAAACGCTGTTTCCTGAGCCTGGTGGCACGCCGCAAGACCACGCGCGGCTCATGGAGCTGCTGACCGCGCGCCTGGGCGCCGAGAACGTGCTCGTGCCGGCGCCGGCGGCCGATTTCAGGCCGGAGGTCGCCGCGCAGTGGATCCCGTTCGACCAGCGCAAGAAGCCGGTGCCGGCGCCGGCGGATCTGCCGCGCCCCGCCTGGCTGCTGGAGAAGCCCGTCCAGCTGCTCATGCGCGCGAATCGTCCTTTTTACGGTACGCCGCTGCGCATGATGTCGCCGGGCGAGCGCATCGAATGCGGCTGGGATGATGGCGAGGCCGTGACGCGCGACTATTTCGTCGGCGAAGACGATAACGGCGTGCATTACTGGCTCTTCCGCGAGCGTGTTTCGGCGCGCGACGAGCGCGAGCCGCGCTGGTTCCTGCATGGCCTGTTCGGTTGACCTGCGATGTGCGCCGCGCCGATCGGCGTGCTGCCCGCCTACGCGGAACTGCAGTGCGCGAGCAACTTCTCGTTCCTACACGGCGCCTCGCGCGCCGAGGAGCTGGTGGAGCGCGCGGCGCGCCTCGGGTACAGTGCGATCGCGATCACAGACGAGTGCTCGCTGGCCGGCGTCGTGCGCGCACACATTGAAGCGAAGGCCGCAGGCCTGCCACTGATCATCGGCTCCCACTTTCGCCTGACCGCCGGCGACGGGTCGCCCGCCCTCGCCTTCACGGCCCTCGCGATGAACCGCGAGGGCTACGGCAATCTCTGCGAACTCGTCACGCTCGGCCGCACGCGCGCGGCGAAGGGCACGTATCGCCTGGCGCCGATGGACCTCGAGCATCCCGAGGCACCGCTTGAGCATCTGCGAGGCCTGCCGGACTGCATGATCATCCTCACGCCCGATTTTCCGGCGAACGAGCAGCGCCTCGATGCGCAACTCGAATGGGCCGCACGCGTGTTCGGCGATCGCGCGCGAGTCGCGTTGACGCTGCATGCCCGGGCGATGGACGACATCCACCGAGGCGCCGTCGAGCGGGCCGCCGCACGCCACGACGTGTCAGTGGTGGCCACCAGCTGGCCCTTGATGCACGTGCGCTCGAGGAAGCCCCTGCAAGACGTGCTGACGGGGATCCGGCTCGGCCGGTCGGTGGGCGAGTGTGGCTACGAGCTCGCGCCGAACGCCGAGCGCCACTTGCGATCCCGGTTGCGCCTGGCCAACCTCTATCCGGCCGGCGCGCTGGAGGAGACGGTCCGCATCGCGCGGTGCTGCACGTTCTCGCTCGACGAGCTGCGCTACGAGTATCCCGACGAGCTCGTGCCGGCTGGCTACACGCCAGCGTCGTATCTGCGCGAGCAGACCTATATTGGCGCGCACGGGCGCTTCCCCAACGGGATACCATTCAACGTGCAGGCGCAGATCGAACACGAGCTGCAGCTGATCGCCGAACTGAAGTATGAGCCGTACTTCCTGACGGTCTACGACATTGTGCGATTCGCGCGTAGCCAAAACATCCTCTGCCAAGGCCGCGGCTCCGCCGCTAACAGCGCTGTCTGCTATTGCCTTCGGGTGACGGAGGTCGATCCGGCGCGCGGCAACATGCTGTTCGAGCGCTTTATCAGTAAGGAACGCAACGAGCCGCCCGATATCGACGTCGACTTCGAGCACCAGCGGCGCGAAGAGGTGATGCAGTACATCTACAGCAAGTACGGCCGCGATCGCGCGGCGCTGACCGCGGCCGTGTCGACCTATCGCCCACGCGGCGCGTTGCGCGAGGCTGGCAAGGCCCTCGGCGTGGACCCGATCATCGTCGATCGTGTGGCGAAGGCCCACCACTGGTTCGACTCGAAAGCGGATCTGCTCGCGCGCTTTGCCGAGGCAGGCCTCGACGTCGAGGCGCCGATGAACCAACAGTGGGCCGCCTTCGCCACCGCGTTGCTCGGCTACCCTCGTCACCTTTCCCAGCACTCGGGCGGCTTCGTCATTTCGCGCACGAAGTTGTCACGCATGGTGCCGATCGAAAACGCCGCGATGGTGGATCGAACGATCATCCAGTGGGACAAGGACGATATCGAGGCGCTGGGCCTGCTGAAAATCGACGTCCTGGCCCTAGGCATGCTCAGCATGGTGCGGCGCGCGCTTGAGATGATCTCGGAGAAGCGCGGTGAGGCCTTCGAACTGCAGGACATTCCTGCCGAAGACGAGGCCACTTACGAGATGCTCTGCCACGGCGACAGCATGGGGGTGTTCCAGGTCGAGTCGCGCGCGCAGATGTCGATGCTGCCTCGCCTGCAGCCGAGGTGCTTCTACGACCTGGTCATTGAGGTGGCCATCGTCCGGCCCGGGCCCGTACAGGGCGGGATGGTCCACCCGTTCCTGCGCCGACGCCAAGGCCTCGAGCCCGTGACCTTCCCCTCGCCGGACGTCGAGAAGGCGCTCAAGCGCACGCTCGGCGTGCCGATCTTCCAGGAGCAGGTCATGCAGGTGGCCATGCTCGCGGCCGGCTTCTCCGCCGGCGAGGCCGACCAGTTGCGCCGCGCGATGGCAGCATGGAAACGCAAGGGCGGCCTGGAGCCCTACCACGAGCGCCTGGTGAACGGCATGCTGGCGCGCGACTACGACCGGGACTTCGCCGAAGCGATCTTCGCTCAAATCAAAGGCTTCGGCGACTACGGCTTTCCGGAGAGCCACGCAGCCAGCTTCGCGCTGCTGGTCTACGCCAGCGCCTGGCTGCGCCGCCACGAGCCGGCCGTGTTCCTGGCCGCGCTGCTGAATAGCCAGCCGATGGGCTTCTACACCCCCTCACAGCTCATCCAGGACGCCCGGCGCCGCGGCGTACAGGTGCTACCCGTCGACGTGACGGTCAGCAGCTGGGATTCGACGCTCGAGGGCGACACCACCGCGGCGCCCGTGCGCGTGGGCATGTCGCTGATCAGCGGCATGCGCGTGGAAGCCGCCGAGAGGATCCAGCTGGCGCGCGCCGTGCGCCCCTTCGTCGACGTCGCGGATCTCGCTCGACGGGCGGCGCTCGACCGGCATGACCTGGCTGTTCTCGCTCGTGCCAGCGCGCTGCGCTCGCTGGCCAAGGGCCATCGGCGCAACGCCATCTGGACGGCCGCCGCGGCGGTGCCGGACAAGGATATTCTGCGCGGCACGGAACGCGACGACGAGGCGCCGGCGCTGCCGCAGGCCTCGGAAGGCAGCGAGATTGTGACGGACTATCGTGCGATGGGCTTCACGCTCGGTCGGCACCCACTCGAGCTGCTGCGCGATCGGCTGCGAGCCGACCGGCTGCTGCCGGCGCGCGAGCTCGCGCAGCTGCGCAATGGGCAATTCGCGCGCGCATGCGGGATTGTGACCGTACGTCAGCGCCCGGGCACCGCAAAGGGCGTGCTGTTCATTACGCTCGAAGACGAGACGGGCCAGACCAACGTGATTGTCTGGCCCGACCTTCTCGAAAGGTATCGACGAGAGGCGCTTGGCGCTTCGTTGCTCGCGGTCTATGGTGTGTGGCAAACCGAAGGTGATGTTCACCACCTGATCGCGAAAGACCTACGAGATCGCAGTGAACTGCTCGGCGGATTGATCGTCGAGTCGCACGATTTCCATTGATTGCGAAAAGGGAGGACGGAAGGATGAACAGAGAACAGCGGGACGAAGCGTCGCGGCGATGGATCCAGGCGGCTGCGCAAACGCCAGAAGCACAAGCGCTCATTGCCCTAGGCTGGCAAGTTGTGAACCCGTACGGCTATTCACACCCGTCCGGCTGGACGATCGAGCGCTGCCGAATCGACAACGAATGGCGGACCCTGCTATGGAAGGGCCGGCACATCTACGACCGATTCCCGAGCCCTGAGGCCGCTGCGGCCCATCACGCCAGCCTCGCACCGGATTTCTCCTGACGCGATCGGCACGGTCGCTCGCGGAAACTTGACTTCCAAAATCGTTTCATATGCTGATCGATATCGATTCCCTCACCACGACTGGAGAAAAGATGTCGACCTACAAAGAACTTCTTGAGCAGCGAGCCGCTCTGGAAACGGAAATCCAAGCTGCCCAGGCAGAAGAACGCGCGCAAGCGCTCAACGAGGTCAAACGCATCGTGAGCGAGTTCGCCCTCACGAAGCGGGAGATTTTCGGCATCAGCAAGACGCGGAAGCGCCAACCCGTTCCGCCTCGATATCGCGACCCCGAGAGCGGTGCGACGTGGAGTGGTCGAGGTCGCCCGCCGGCATGGATCGACGGTAAAGACCGCTCCCAGTTTCAGATTGTGGCACCGGCCGTCCACGCTTGAGCGTCGTAATACCGCCCGACACATTCGGCCTCTCTAGCTTGCGGCGGGCCCGCGGAGCCCCGCCCGCCGCGTATTCTTCGACGAGTCCCCTTTGGCGCAGTCCGCTATTCCTGCAATCTTCGATCCCGAATTCGATTCGCCGCTGCTCGAACACCGCCGTCGCGGATGCAGGACTAGCGCAAGTTGCCGGGTAGCTTCGTCAACGCGGCCGCAATTAACCCCCTCTCGCTGGTGGCCAGGGACGCGAATCGTAGATTCGCGTTATGCTTGGCGGACCCAATATTCAGTATATAAGGTCAAATGGACGATCCGACTCTCTGGCTGTCGGCACCGACCGAAGCCTATCAGCAGTGGCAACGCACGGAAGCGGCAGGCGCCGATCGGCGTGCGTTCTCCCCCAGATCGATCGTCCAGCATGAGGCCATGTTCGAGCGCTTCATGCGTCACCTGATCACCGCGCAACGCTCGCTGGCCACCTACGGGTCCGAGCACCTCGAATCCTTTTTCGCCGACCTCGATCGCCGGTGCAAACCCGGCACCACGACGCGTCTGCGATATCAAAGGCTCCTTGATCGGCTCGGCCGGCACCTCGTCGATGTCGGTGTTCGCACGACCAATCCCGCGGCCATCTACACAATGGCCCAAACGTGGCCAGAAGACGAACCCGTTCCCGTCTACCTCATCGAGTCCGATGATCAGCGACTGCAGGCCTCCGTCCGATCCATCGACGGTCTAGACGATCGCGCGTTGCGCAACCGTGCCATCGTTGGTCTGTTGCTGTCGACCGGTATCAGCGCTCAGGAGATCCGCTATGCCACCGCCATCGACCTCGACCTCTCGCCGGCACGGCCGCATATCCGTATCCCCAAGCGGGGGCCTCGCGAGGCACGGCGGATCAACGTGGACGAGTTCGCGGCACCGGCGCTCATCCAGTGGCAGAACCTCTGCACGGCCTCTGACAGCGCGCTACTTTTCCCCTCGCCCCGCGCGGCCGGCCCGATGACTGACGAGATGCTCGGCAGGATCGTGCGCGACGAGCTCTTGACGATCGACGTGCGACTGCCGGATATGAGTCCACGCACCCTACGCAACACCTTCGCACGCCGCCAGCTGCTCGCTGGCCAGCGCAACGACGACGTCATGAAAATGCTTGGCCTCAGTAGCCAGCGGACAGTCATACGCATTCGCGCAACGATACCGAGCAGACCCCAAGGCTTATCCGAGACTTGACTTCTCCTGCCCGCCGATAGCCTGAAAAAGCCAGCAACTTCGCCGGCTTTTTTCTTATCGGAGTATTCAATATGGACTACATATCACCTTATGCAGACCTCATCTACTTCGTGACTGGTGGCATCGCCGTCTGCCGCTATCGACTGCTCACCCTCAGGTCTGCGCCCAAGCCCGTCGTCATCCAGGTCGAGGCCGGCGGCGAGAACGCCGTTCTCGTAGCCGATCACATCCTCCGCGATGGAATTCTCAACCGGATTGCCGATCGCGATCTGATCGGCATCCCTTTCGACATGCTCTCCGTCGCATTGACCGCGGCTGGCCAACATCACATCGTCTACGCCGAACCCGACATCGATGACTACATCAAGCGCGGATATCCCTACGTAAGAACCGCGCAGCCGGCAACACGCGGCCGCGATATTGAACGAATCTCGATTCAGTCCCGTGATTTGCTGATCGGCCGGGCGCGGTTGCAGACCACACATTCGAAGCCGAAGATCGCGGCCGACAGCCTTGCCGCAATCCTCGACCAGCCGGCGTAGGTCTAAGTTCGCCCTAAGAATGCAAAATGGCCCCACTCTCTCGCGAGAGCGGGGCCGCTGGTCAACGGATTAAATGCAGGGCTTCGGGTGCCCTGCGGGAAAAGTGTCGACTTGGCCATCCTTGCAGATGACCGCGTCCGTTTTCATAGGCGGCCGCCTATTCACGGCCTGCGAAGCCAGCGCGTAGCGCAGCGCCGGCGCCGGCGGCTCCGAGCCGCCCTGCATCGCGATCAACAGCATCACCAGGTTCGTCATCCCGTTCATCGAAGGTTCCGCCGTCGACGAGTCAGGACGCGACGACAGCCGCAGCGGCCACCGTCACCCAGCGCCCGTCAATCAGCACGTCCCGCAGCCTCGAGCCGTTCAGCTCGTAGACGTGTTCCGTACCCATGCGGATGGGCGTCGGGCGGATCGAAATCGTCAGGTTTCCATACAAAGTAGCAGCATTGGACTTCAGTTTCATTGCGTTCCTCGAACAGAAAAAAGGCGAGGAACGCCCCTGTGGGGAACGTTCCCCACCAGGGTTAAAAATGTGTGCTGCACTACCTCGCGAGTGCGGCCACGTCGATGACCGCATCGGCCTCCGCAATCAGGTCAGGCGTTTGCGAGATGAAAAACTCTCGCGCATACCCGCCCTGACGCAGCACCTCGCGCTTCATACGCATGAACTGCACCTTTCGATCGGGATCAAGCGGTCCATCCGACTCGTCGCTGAACAGAGACTCGTATGGCTGCCCTGCGTTGCCCGCGAGATACAAGGCGACCCCGCGTGTCAGGCATTCATTGATCCACACCTTCTGACCACCGGACATCACACCGACCGCTTTGCTGCTATCGCTCTCGGCGTCGTGCACGAGGATTTCAAATCCCTCGCGCGTGTCACCATTGGCCAACGTGCGCTGCGTCTGGATCTCGACCGTGAACCGCGTGCCGTAGCACGCAAGCAGCAGGTCGTTCACCGTCTGCGTCAGCGCCGGGCCCGCGTCGTCGATCGTCAGCGCGATCACGCCGTCATTGCCCAGCCCTTTCGCCAACAGCTTCCACTTCGCGATCTCGTCCGAGATGCGCTCGGCGAGTGCCTGCGTCGCTGAAAAGCCCTCAAGCTCGCGCTCGAGCGTCACCAGCGTCGTTTCTCCCGTCGCCTGACTCCTGATCAACGCTTCGATCCTGGCGTCCAGCCCCGTACTGGTCTCGCGCCGCGCAGCCAACTGCCGGTCGACATCCGCAATCGCTTGCGCAACATCGGCCGTAGCCAGACGCGAAACCTCCGCCTCGACGTCCCGCAACAAGCCGTTGAGCCGCGCCATCTCGGACTCTCGACGCTTCGACGCCTCGCCTCGCTCAACATCGAGCGATTCGAGTTCCGCGTGGCCCTGTTGCATCCCCGTTTCAGCTGCATCGAGCAACGGTTTTCGGGCGGCAAGCTCGGTTGCACGTTGTAGCGCCTGGCGGGCCGCCGCGATTTCCGCATTGACGCGCTGCAGTTCGGCGCGCTTCACGGACAACACTTCGACAGCCGGCGTCAGTTGGTCAAGTTCCGCCTTATGACTGCGATACCGGACCCGAAGGTCTTTCAACGAGATGGTCTGGACGTCTACCTGCCGTGCCGCGCTCCTCGCTTGCGCGAGCAACGGGCACGTCACGTGAATGTCCATCCCCGCACATGGCACCGAACCGATGACCGCCGATTGCTCGGTCAGGGTCGTGATCAGGTGGGCCTTGGT
Organism: Burkholderia sp. Ax-1720; assembly: GCF_011753035.1. Lineage (NCBI taxonomy): Bacteria > Pseudomonadati > Pseudomonadota > Betaproteobacteria > Burkholderiales > Burkholderiaceae > Burkholderia > Burkholderia sp. Ax-1720. Next base: position 19,360 of record NZ_VWWK01000003.1, read on the forward strand.
CGTGCCCTCCGATTGCAGGCTGGCGAGCGTCGATCCGACCGTTGCTGCCCGCAGTCGTTTCGCGTCGAGCTCGTCGATCGCGCGCTGCAAAGGTTCGATCAGTGCTTCGGCCTTGCTGAGCCGAAGCTGGGCAACGTCGCGATCCGCCGCGGCGCCAAGAATCGACTCACGCAGCCGAACAACCGCTGCATGGCTGGCGATCGTGCTACGAATCGTCGTCGCACGCTGCAGCAACCGTTGCTGCTCGGCCTGACCGTCACGCTCCGAGACATCGAGCGACGTCCGCAGCTCATTGCGGCGCGCACCCAGTTCCCCAAGTCGCGCCGCCGCTCCTGCGTTCTCGCCTCGCTTGGCAACCAGCACGGCGTGCTGTTGCATTAGCGTCGCGATGTCTGCCTGGGCTGCCATACGCTGCTCGCGCGCGGCTGCGATCGCCGAAACGTCCATCGCGATCGCATTGCGCGTCTGATCGACTCGATCACGCTTTCCTGAAAATGCGGCGATATCCTGCTGCACCACGCCGAGTTGCCGGGCCAGCACCTTTGCGACCTCTGCCGCTTTCGTCGACAACGCGCGGAGGTGATCGATCTTCAGCAGTTCAGCGAGCAACGCCTTGATCTCGGTCGCTCCGTAAGACGCGAGCGGCCGGCGGTTCTGCGCTGAAAACACGCTTGTGAAGAACGATTCGAGCGAACCGCAGATTGCGGCAACGCATCGATCATAGGTCTCGCCCTTGCCATCCGACACGGTGCCATCCGGCAGCGACACTGGCCGCCACTCGCCATCGGTCGAGCGATAGAACAGAAAATAGTCTGCCTTGCCGGTCTTGCCTGGCTTGCGGAACGCGAAGGTCGACCGATAGCGCAAGCCATCGTGCTCCCATTCAAACTCCTTGCGCGCCTGAACCCCGCAGATGTGATCCCAGTAAGAGAACGCATCGACTGAGAGCTTCGACGCGCGCGACGGCATGATCCGGTACGGGTGCAAGTTATCCATGATCGTCGTCTTGCCCGCGCCATTCGGTCCGGTCAATGCGATCAACCCATGCGGCAGCGCCTCCAGGTCGAGCTCCATGCTGTCCCGCTTCATCCCGTCTCGGACGCCATAGAACCCCTCGAGCAACAGTCTCAGTGGCCGCATGATTGAGACTCCGAGACCGAGATGAGCTGGTCATAGTCATCAGGCGTGAAGAACGGGATATCGAAACCGTCGACGGGAGGGGTCGATTCAGGCGGCGAGGCCTGCTTGCCTAGTGTGCCTTCAACGGCGGACTGGACCGTTCCACAGACCCGCCGAAACGCGTCCGACGTCTGTTCTAGCATTGAGTGCCAGTCTGGACACCCCGTGAGAATCTGCAACTCGCGCCCTGACCACTGACCCGAGTACCCCGAGTCGAATGACCAGAGTAGGTTCTGCAGATCAATGCCCGGTGTCACCACGATCTCGGCCTGGTCGGCGTCGACCACGTGGGCGAGGACAACCAGGCCGTCGCGTTGCGCAATGACGGCTCCACGTTGGGCACCAAACGGTTGATGAAAGAGTGCTGCCGTGCATCCACCGTAGGTTACGAGAAGCTTCTGCAGCGATTTGGCGTCGGTCGACGCCGTAAAGGACCTTGCCCATCGGGAACCAGCAGGATAGAGACCAAACATGAGCACACTCCGGATTGGGGACGGAGAGCGCCCCGGACAGGAACGCGCCCCGTCAGGGTAGAAAAAATGGATGCAGCGACGCTGCCTTCGGTGCGCCTACGGGCGCGGGGTGAACCTCGTTTCGATAGCCACAAGGGCTATCGGAACACGGCTGGTGTTCAAGATGGACGGCGAACCGTCGGTGGGCAGCGCTAGGCCGCGAACAGATCATCGGTAAGCCAGGATGATTCCGCGGCGTCAGACGCCAAACTGAGTGCCTGACTGGCCGCAGAGACCAAGGCGTGTCCGTCACAGGCGTCGACCACGGCTGGTCGATCAGCAGCCGGCGTACCGGCGCCGGCAAATCGCGCCAGGATCGCTTCCGCGATGGCATCCGGTTCGGCAGTCTCGAGCAGCTGCAATCTATCCACCACCTGGCCGGCGTCGACGTTGGCCAGGTCGCACCAACGAGCCAACTTAGCCTCAACCGTCAGTGCGGTACTGATCCCTTCTGCCCGGCTACGCATCACTGGAAGCACACGCGGCTCGAGCTTCACACCCGCGGCCGCCGAGAACATCGCTTCGATCGCCTTGCGGTCGATCAACTGCTTGTGCTCCTCGTCAATCTGCCATCGAATGCGCAGAAACTTTCCAGCGGATGCCGCGGCAAGGACTTCCAACGCCTTCATGTCAGGGGGCCCGTCAAAAGCAACGGACACCATCTCACGAGAAGGCGTCGGAATCAGGGCCGCGCATGCGCCCGAAGCTGATACCTCCCACGACAGATAGCCCTTGTCACCGATCTCGCCGTAGTGGAAGCGTCCGATCGAGCCTGGATACCCCACCAAGCGCCCCTCGCGTTCCCACGTCTGGCACTTGTGGATATGGCCGAGCATGAACGCCGAGCATTCTGCCGAAAAGAGCGCGCTGAGACTGAATTCGTGATCGAACCCCGCCATCGTCACGCCGTGCTCCGTCTCACATCCATTGACAGTCCCGTGCGACACCCCAACCGTCGGGATACCCTCCGCTCGGAATCTCGCGTTGACGCGCCCAGCAGCGGTCAAGAAACCCGCGAGCGTATCTGCAAGATCCGTGGACGCTGCGAGTGCACCCACCCGCAGCACCAGGTCGGCCTTGTTAATCGTCGGTAGGCACGTGAAGATCGCCTCAGGCTCCGAATACAAATGATGCTGAATCTCCCCATCATCGAAGATCGGGCCGCGAGAGAACCAGAACTGGCCATCGTAGAGCGCAACCTGGCAAACCCGATCCGCAACCGCCACCGGATATCGAGCTCCCATCAGCGCGAAGTTGTCCAGCGTTCCCGGCGGCTCGTGCGAGAAGGTGCCCTGCAACATCAGCACTGGCATTGCCTGCGCTAGACGGTGCACCCGTGTGGCAAGTGCGTTCAGCGCGGGTGCGTGGGCGTCGAGCCGATGATCAGTCGAGTCACCGCTGATCACGGCGACCCGCGCCTCGCGCCCGATAGCGTCGCCCACCGCGTGCGAGAAGCAGCGGTCCGACTCGTCCAGATTGCCTGGCGAGTAATGCAGGTCAGAGAAATGCGCGATCTTCATCAACGCCTCCAGAAAAAAAGAAGGCCGCCCAAGGGCAGCCGTATAAGGTCCGCGCCGACAGCCGGCGCAACGGGGAAAGTTACGAACGAGACAAACCGTCTCGCACACGCATCAGCGCAATACCGAGCAGGTTCAATCCCAACCAGGCCGACGGGTCAGCAATACGCGGATCGTGTTCACCCAAACCGGCGCCCCAGATCCGATCATAGGGGCTCGCCTCCACCAGCAAAGACGTTCCCGTTGCGCGAAGCGCGGTCGCGAAGGATTCGTTCTGTCGAAACTTCTCTCGACAGCCAACGAACATGATTTTTTCCCGCGCTTCGCGCCAACGGCCCTCATCGAAGCCGCACACCTCGCGGCCTAGGCGCTTCTGCTCGCGTGGCGACGTCGACCTCAAAATTGCCTCCGCAGAGACGTGATCGTCGAACAGCATTGCCTTCGCGTACATCATGAACTGTTCGACACAGTTGAAGGTGACTTCGTGGAACGTGAAGCCGGACGGGTGCCAATTGCTGAAAACGTCGCTGGCACCGAAAAACGCCGTAATGCTGCCAATCCGGCGCATGGAATCCTCCAGGGATGAGTCAATAGATGGCCGCTCGCGCGGACGGTTTCGATGCGTGGGACACGCGATCGAAAGCACTTGAGCAAATCGCTTTGCTGAAGAACTCTCGCACTCGCAGGTTCAGGAAAATGGCACCGGCCCCGAAGGGCCGGTAAACGTGGTGTAAGTTACGCGTGGTGAAAGGATTTGATCGCCGCGTCGAAGTCAGCCTCAAACCCGGCGGGATCCTCCAGCGCCGACGTCAATCGTTCGATCATCTTGTCGACATCCACAGTCCGCTCCACCCAGCCACGCCCAAATTGGGAGCGGCCGTAGATGCGAAACGCGTTACGCCGCTCGTCTTCAACGAAACCGAGGCGCTGTAGCAGGTCCTGCATGCGGTGGCGCTTTTCTTCCATCGACTCCGGCGGGCTGTCACCGTCTACGGCCTGGTCGACGTGTCCCGCAGTGCTTTCGACTTCTGCGGGATGGAGTCGTAACACGGTGCCGCCGGAATCGCTCCTTTGCGTCGCACCCGATTCCTCGATCGCCAAAGGCGCGCCCTCGGCGCCGTCGAGCAGCGCGCCGATATCGATATCGGCATCGAGCACGGTCAGCATCTGCGGTTGCCTAACCGATTCGCCCTGGTCGTTGATCCGAGTGATGTCGAATTCGCGCTTCGAGATCCAGAAACGGGTCCCCGTGAGCTTGCCGCGTGCCAGCTGGACTGTCTTCATCGCAGCATAGGCTTTCTGCAGCACGTAGATCGAATTGGTCGGCAGTTCGATCAAGCCCAGGCCCTTGATGTCAGGAATCGCGAATACGAAATGCGCGCCGAGGTTGCATTGCCGCCCCTGATACTGCGGGCAATGTTCGGGATTGCAGATACCGTCCGGAATCGGATCGTCCTGTCGGAAAATCACGTCTCGGCCGCCGAAATGGCGAAACGCACGTTGCGCGCGCGGATCGCGCTCAACCTTCGCGTAGGTCTTGCAATACCGAAGCCCATCACCGCCATATTCCGAGAAGTACTTCCGGCCGCTGGAGCCCCAGGCCGCCATCTCGTTGGGGATGTTCTGCATCCAGTCGTTGAACGCGAACAGCACCGGAAAGCGGTAGAGCCTCGGGCCATGTCCACGATCCTCGCCGTAGAGCCGGAGGATCTCGTCAGCAACATCCGGGTTGTTGAAATCGGAGCGCCGGCAGGTGAAATAATCCGTGTTGCGCGGAGCCAGTGCATTCCGGATCTGGCAACGCGATTCGATCGCCTTGCCGATCGTCTCGAACGAGTCGCCAGCAGCCGCCATTGCCTCGTACAGCGCGACCGCATTCGGATTGTTGCGTGCACCCGATGTCAGGACCTTGATCCCGGGACGGATCCTCCCGATCACGGGCGGGCGCATCGCCCGCTCTTCGACGACACTCCGTACGGGGCCGCCGACCAAATTGACCACTGCATTCATGAAGGTTTCCTCGAAAGTTTGAAGATCGCCTGAGTCCGCAACGCGTCCGCCGATTGCTCGAGCACGCTGGCGGCCGCCTCTCCGCGGCGGGTGGCGATACTGGTCAGAAAAATCCGGCGCTCGTTGTCGGTGAACATAGCGACTTGCGCCACTTCGCAACGCTCCCGCCAGGCGGGCGACGTCGTATCGGTGGTCGAGCGTTCCTCCGCGATCGTCTGACTGATCACGTCGGCAATCCGGGAATTGAGACGATTGGGAAGCACACGTACCTCCAGGACAGAAAAAAGACGAAAAAAAGCGCGTCCCTCGGCAGAGGAACGCGCTTCGTGGATTCGGTGGAATGACCCAAGCACCACGTCCCTTCCGGGGACGTGGTGCTCAGGGAGCCGGGTGGCTCATAGAGAGGACGTTAGGTCGTCCTCGCGCAGCATGGTCACGCTGCGCTACAGCCCATTTTCGGAAGTGCCATTCCGCCGCAGGATCACGGCTCAGTCGACTACAGTCGTTCTACCCAGACAGAGGCCTGGAGAGAGACACCCATTGTCGGGGTTCGAACGACGTCGCGGCGCAGAAGACTGCGGCCAGCGACGAGTTTCATGACTGAAATGGGGAGCACGGGCGAGGCGCTCATCAAAAAGAAATTCCACACCGGTTGCCAACCAGTCGGAGCATGCCCATTGGCACGGCTTGTACAAAAGATGGACTTCGGCCAGCGAAGTCAAGGTCGATGCGTCAGAGACGCGAGAAGTAGAGTCAGTATCGCGAAATTCTCGATCGGCAATCCCCGAAAAGCTCACGAAAACAGCCACGCTTTTCCTGACAAATCACACGTGCGGCACGCGCAGAATTGTCAATGAGAGAGACCACCCGAAAAAACCATGTCAGCCGTTCTCGAACCACCGCACCAAGGGCGCGGGCAATGTGACACGCCCACGCCGCCCACCTTACCGGCCGGCGAGCCGGGTGTCCGCCTTGCCACGTCGACGGGTCTCAAACCGATCCAGCGTCTGACGAGCGACAGCCGAATCGACAAGATCGTGCCGGATTCCGACGCGGTCACGATCCTGCACTACAGCTCCGTCTTCGCCCGCACGTTCATCCGAAGCGACTACAACTTCTGCGCCGCCAAAATATCGGTGGCGCGCGGCGGCAAGGTCCGGGCACTCGAAATCGCACTGAGGGAGACGGCGGACTGGATGCGCAAAGCGAGTGCTTGGGTCGAACGCCACAACGCGCGCGCGCTCACCTTTCCTTACGAACAGATCGAGCTGAAGGTGACTCGGCCTCTTGCCGGCCTGTTGGTCCGCTGCCTAACCCAGTACGACCGACTCTTCACGGCATCCATGGAAGCGCAGCTCGCCGACAAGATCACCCCGCAAGACCGCGCCAACATCCTGAAGAACGCCGAAGGCCGGATCCTACACGTCAAAACCGTGTGCATCCCGGACAACGACCGGTACGACAGCGACGGCACCGTTCGCGACTGACGCCTGAGATTTCGCGGAAAGACCGGACCTTGACCCAGCTGTCCGGTGAATAAGCTCGTCTCGAGCCCGTCGCGCGTTCACACTTCCTCGCGGCGTCTCGATCAACCACGGAGCCCATTTTGGACATTCGAGATATCCAGGCGCTGCACGCCCAGTATTCGTCGCAACCCGTCGTCATCGACATCAACAGCCACGTGCGGGCGCTTCCTGCTCCCCACCGGCCTGGCTTGGCGCGCGACCGCCTTACTACTCGGCTCGTTTCTTCAGGTCGAAAACTCGGACGGCCGGCCGCTATTGTCGTTGCCCTGGCGGCAGGAGCGGCGCTGACCGGCATCTGCGCGGCCAGGCTCTGGCACGCTCTCAACCCGCCCCAGGCCGTCGCAGACGTCGCGGGGGCAACCCGACCCTCCCCCGTCACGGCGCTGGCGGCTATCTCCCACTCTGCGCCCACCGGCCCTCAGCGGCAGCTCACCAGCGGCGACTTCGCCGACCTGGCCGAACGCACGCCGAACGGGACGCATCCACAAGGCGCAGGAACGCAACAGCCCCCTGAAGCTGGCCAATCGGCGGCACGGGCAAGCAACGCCCGGCCCAATACCTTCCACGAAAAAGGCGCACCGTCGTCACCTCCGGCCGACAGTGCCGCATCGAGCGCCGCCGCTGGCCAGCAACAGCCCGCGACGGCGGAACAAGCACCCTCGGCGGTACCTGCAACGTCTTCCGCGCCGGCAGCTGAGCAACCCTCGGTACGATCCGCTGAGCAGCCGAAAGGCAACCAGCACCGCGGACATCGAGCAGTAGCGCGTCAACGTCAAGAGACGGCCGTAAACGAGACGACGGCCTCCACGCTGCGCGTCGAATCCCCGTCGAAGTCTCCAACGCCAGCTAAGGCCGGCGATGTTCCACTGTTCTGAGATAGGCTCACCATGAAAGCAAAACCAAATAACGTGACGGTCCTCATGGCGGGCTTGGTGGTCGAAGGCAACATGATCCTCGACCATGGCCTGAGCGTCTTCGCTCTGGTAAACGGCGACATCATATCGACCGGCGGTCTGCTGCACGTCGGCACTGGCGGAATCGTCAAGGGAAAGGTAGACGGCGAGGTCGTCCGGATAGATGGCGTTGTTGAAGGCGACGTCCACGCGCGCGCCATGCTCGAGATTAACGGCCGCGTGCTAGGGAACGTGTTTTATTGCGGCACCATCCGGCTCGGCCAGCAAGCCGCGCTTAATGGGCAGCTCCGTCGCGTGTCGCGCGAGCTCATCATCGAAAATTCGCCCAGCGACCGTGCGACTGCTGCCGAGCGCCTTAAAGCCAACGGTGCACCCGAATGAAGGTGCTCCGTCGAATCCGGCGCCGCACCGACGTCGCCGTGGCGTGTGTCTGGACGCTTCCGGTGATCATCCTCGCGGCACACATTGTCTGGAGTCTCGTGCCATTCTTCCGCGACGACGGGACATCGCAAGTTGTCTCGATCCTACAGACCGTCGCATATTTTTTCGTACGGACCGTCACAGACGCGTCGGCCCGCTTCCAACCATTTTCCGCAGGCAACCTCGAACAACTGGGGGTCATCGGCCGGGGGGCATTCTATCTCTGGGGAGTGTTGACTGATTTCGTCCTGGTAATCTTAGTTTGTCTTATCAGTTTAGAAATTACCCCTTCACTCAATCGCGCGGCGTTTGGGTTTGTGCTTCGGATCCGGCGCTCGATGGTGAGCGCCTAGGAACTCCGTGGCCACACGATGGCAGGTGCTCGCGCGCTCTGTTGTGGCCCCGTCGTCTCGTTCTGAATAGGTGTATCCGGCCGCGTCACGCGGCCGGCTGCCGTTCGATTCCCGACTCGATCACAAAACGAGACACCGGATTTTTCCTGATCGACGAGATGGTCAGGCTATCGCGTGCTCGGGTCATCGCGACGTAAAAGAGGCGCCGCTCCTCCGACTCAGGGCTCTTGTCGTCCGGCACCACCCCCTCCTCCGATCGGCTGATCCAAACGTGGTCGTACTCGAGCCCCTTCGAGCTGTGCATCGTCGTCAGCACCAGGACGCCATCTCCAGGCTTATTGTTGTCGCGCTTCAAAAATTCGATACGATCGGTAAACGTGCCATTCAGGCGCCCCACGACGTCGTAGATGCACTGGATCGCTCGAGCTGCGACGTCACCCTTGGCATACGTCATCATCCACTCGTAGACGCCCTCTAACGCGAGCGAGTGAAACGTCCTCTGGCATAGCGCCTGCCATTCACCCAGCCGTTTCATAAAGGCTCGGTATGCGGTCGCAGTCTCTTCGCTCAGTCCGAGACCGACCAGCTCCTGCTTTTGCAGCTGAACGAAGGACGTGCCCATGCGCTTGTGCAACGTGCCGAGGTCGTAGGAACTCACACCCATATAGCCCAAGACTGCGTCGATACCGTTTTGCTTGTGGCCTTCGACCACCTGCAGCAAATTGCACATCAACGCGGCCTGAGGCTTGTTGAGCACGGAGCCGCCTGACGCGCGGTAGTAGGGTACGCCGTGTGATCGACACACCGACTCGATCGGATCGAGAATTCGATTCGTGCGCGCGAGGATCGCGCAGCTCGCGCCGCCGGCAAGCCTCGGCTGCAGCGCCTCGACGGCGGCCACAGCATCGCAATACTCGTCGTCGAACCGTCGAGCCGCAATTGCGCCGCCGGCGCCCCGGGCGGCATGAAGGATCTTCGGCATGCGGTCGACGTTGTTCCGGATCACCCGGTCGGCGGCCGCCAGAATCTCCGCTCGGCAGCGATAGTTGCTCCCCAGCACCACGCGTTGCGCTTCAAACGTGCTCGCGAAGCTCTCCATGCCTCGAAACCCGAGAGCCGCCCGGAACCCGTAGATGCTCTGGTCATCGTCACCCACGACCGTCACATGCGTGCCCGCACGCGCATGCAGCTCGACCCATCGAAACTGCAGCGGGTCCGTATCCTGGAATTCGTCTACGAGCAGATCGGTGAGCCGGTAGGGACGGATATCCCCACTCTGCATCCGTTCGACGGCGAGACGTAACATATCCTGGAAGTCGATCTTGCCGTTGCGTTCGAGCGCTTCCTGGTATGCGGCGTAGAGCGCAGCCTCGGCCGTTCCTTCGCCGGCCCTACCGAAGTTCGTCTTGATGCGCTCGACGATCGGTACGGCCTCCTCGACCTTCCAGTTGTACCCGAGCTCCGCCAGCACCCGCCCAAGTAACGCCAAGCGATCGCCGTCGGACGCAATGTCCGGGCGGCCTCGGCCGGGCTGCTGAATTTGTTTGTAGGCCAGCGAGTGGAAGGTGCCGGCGATGAGGCGGCGCTTCGCATCGGGCGGGGCCAAAGCAAGGATGCGCTCACGCAGCTCGAGCGCCGCGTCCTTACTGAACGTCACAGCGCCGACCAGCGCAGTCGGATCCTGCAGCCGCCAGGCGGCCTTGGCAGCGCTCATCTTCGTCTTGCCCGCACCCGGGCAGGCGATCGCGAGGCAGTGGCGGCGTAGAAGTGCCACCTCGCGCTGTTGGGGATTCAACTCGTCGAGCATGGCACCATGCCTTTCGGGTTAGTTACCGCGAACCGTGTTCATCAGCTTCAAGTGAGTCGTGTAGCCGCGCAGGCCCACCGGATGGAACTTGCGGAGAAAGCGCGCAGTTTCGTCATCGACGTCGGACTGATCGCGAATGCCGTTCCAGACCAGAAAATCGAAGTGGTCCATCACCTGGTCGAATTTCAGGATCACGGAGAGCAGCCGCATCGAGAACCGCGAGTAAGCCTCGACCTCGATATCCAGCGACGGCTTCGTCACGGTAGGAACAAACACCGTTTCGGCCCGCTCCCGCATCTCGGTCTCGGTCTTTTCCCGAAACCCCTTCGCGACGTCCAACTGCTCGTCCACGTACCCTTCGAGCTGGTCCAACTGCTTCTCGAACCACGAGCTCACGACCCCCTGCTCGTTCGCGCCATAGGTGACTCGGCCGAACCGCTGCATGTTGATCGTCATTCGATTCAGATACGGCCACCACTGCTCGAACAGCGGCTTCAGCCGGGTATGCCTCATCGTGACCCGGGCGGTCACGACGGCAGCGCCGGACAACTGCTTGTTCATCAGCTCGCGGCCGATCTCGCGCCGGCGCTGGACGATCCGTGCGCGCTGCTCCGGCGGCAGGTCTCGGAACAGCGTACGCGTGCGTGCCACCTCGTCTCGCTTCGTCGCTGCTTCTTCCGCGCTGATCAGCCCCTCACGCTGGAGGACGCCCGCCGACCGCTCCATTTCGTCGAGTTCCCGTTCGACGTCTCCATCGTCCGCGCCATCCGTGATTTGCCGGGCGTCGACCAACTCCGGGGTGGCCGCCGGCGCGAGGACATTGCCGCCTTCGATCGCGTTTGCCTCCGAGCCGTCGACCGCCCCTGCGCCGGCGTCCGATGTCACGTCAGCGCTACTGACGCCAACGTGCGGTTCTTCGTTGATCGTGCTCATGTGGATCCTTTCTAGTTGACTAACCGCACGTGCGGCCTGCATCTATTCTTGCGGCCCAATACCGCGGCACGCGTCCAAAACGTGATCGATTTCGCGCGGCTTTCGCAGCGATTCGTCCCGGAGGGTCGAAAAAAAACCCCCTCCGATTAAGAGGGGGCAAGGCTGAAAGCTCTACGGGGAGTCGAGCTTTCCTAGGACCGAAGGCCATGAATCATTGTGCCTCGACAGCTCGAGAAGAACCGCCGGAAACGTCGTCTGTTTCGATACGCTTTCCTCAGTCGGGTGACCAGGTGGCCCACAACCGGTTGTGGGCCTAGACGCAGAAAGCTATATGAAAATTGCCAGCTTTTCGGCATCACTGGTACGAGGATGCAACCTTCCAGAGCAGCACACCCAGGCTCGCAGCGATCGCCAGCAAGTAGGGTGCAAGCAGCGGCAACGGCGCGATCAGCACCGTGAATGTCACGCCAAACACCACGAGTATCCCGTGAGCCGCGAGGTGGAACGACAGTGGGCTGACGTACCCCGCGGCCGCGGCCCGAACCTTGCGGCGCACGGACCCGTCAATGAACATCGCCATTCCGAATACCAGCACGCCGAGCAACCAATACTTCATCACCGTGAGCCGATAGATCATGCGGTAGACGAGATGCCAGAAATTTCGGACCCACCTGTTTGCGAAGTTCGCGATCCCCCCATCCGCGATCGGGGACCCGCCGGCGGACTCCATCGACGCTTGCACCAAACCGCTGTCGATAAAGTAGTGCCGAAATCTGTCATTCGTTGCCGCCACCACGGCTGCAGTTCTGGCGTCACCGAGGCTGCTCGCCACGGACGCCGCTTCGGCATCCGGGATCTCAAAGAGAGACGGGGCTGGAGCAGCCGGAAGGAGCGCGACAGAAAGCAGGGGCACAAAGAAAAACCACATCTTGATGTGTCCGACGAACCGGCTACCCGCCATAGAAGCCCCCAACAAGCCTGCCGACCAGGTAGATCGGAAACGCGATCAGGCCGGACAGTCCGACGAAGAACTGGAGAGGCCGCCTGGCGATAAACCCCGCCAGCGCATAGGCCATCGCGTTCCTGCCTTGCCGAAACTCCATCGGGGGCTGCGCGGTCGGCTCATCTTGCGCGGCTGCTGTCGCGATCACTCGCCGCACGGTATGGTCGTCAAGCCGCGCCAGCGTCCGAATCAGAAAATGTGTGAGCGACATCGTATTCCTCGAAGTACAGTCTGAAGGTTTCCCCTGTCAGCGCGCGAGCGGCCAGTTGGAATGCAGCCGACTTCTGGCTGATATTCTCCGGACACCGCTCATTCACCATCTCCGGCGCCGCCTTGAACCGGGACTCAAACGCCGTTACCGGCTCGAACATCGGCGACCAGACGTGGCATCGTTCGCCGTCGCGCACGACAAAGCGCCGCGCATACAGCATGTGCGCCGACCGGAACATACCCTGCATGAACGCGACATGCGGATCGCCGTTCTTGCGCACGCGCTTGAACTCGGCCAGCCCGTCCGAGAACATCTCCTTGACGAGGGGCTCCGTCTTCCCGATGAAGTGCTCCCCAACGAATTCTGCGACGCGGGTGCAGACCAATTCCAGCTCAGGTGCGAAGGTGAATACGGGCGTCAGGTGGGCAGACAGTTTGTGCTCGCGAATGATTTTTTTGAATACGGCAGACATGCTTGGTTGTTTAGCCTGTAAGAATTGGAATACGTCCCTGGTACACCGCGCCGCCCGAAATCCGCATGAAATACTGCAAATTCGGAAGGGTCTGTATCAGACGCGTCGGAATCAACGGCACTGCCTCCAGCTGCTGCGAGCGGGTTACCGAACCGGTAAACTCCCCGACGTGACCCTCGCTGGCCTTACTCGTACTGCTTGAGAAGATCAGGTTGCGAATCGCGGTATCCCCCACCTTCTTCGAGAACCACTCAGCCGTGTCGGTGTCTTCCAATCGTAAGATGATCTGATTGTTCAGGTTCCCCAAAACCTGCAGCATTTTCGCGGCATTCCCCAGCTTCGCCTCGAGGTCGGCGCGCGTCTGGAACGCCACGAACGCCTTGAACCCGGCGCCGCGCCCCTTGTTCAGGATCTGGATCACCTGCTCGTTGATCGCTTCCGCGATCTCATCGATGACCAGCACGACCTCAGGCGTCGTGTCATAGAAGTTGTAGACCGCACCGCACACGGCAGACACGTCCGCGAGAATCATCGACGCGATGGCCTTCGCCACGATACTGTTCGACAGGGAGTCAAGGCCGATATGGAGTACCGCCTTCTGTCGAATCACCTTCTCGATCGTCCAGATCTCGCGCTCGTCCTCGAAGTCGTCAACCTTCGGAGCGAGCATCAGGCCGGTTTCTCCGGTCGCGAGCATCTGGAGCAGCGGCAATGCCGACGCGATAATCCGCATGTAATGCTCGCGATCGTGCAAGTGCGTCGCGATCAAACCATCGATCGCTTCGTGGGCTCGATCCTGCGCACCAAACCGGGCTTGGTAGAGCGAGATCATCGCGTCGACGCGCGTCGATCCGGGCTTGTTCGCAATTCTCACGGTGTCGGCCGTGACAAGCTGTTCCCAGTCAATCAGACCGCGTTCAATGAAGAAGCGCATGAGCGCCTTCTCCAGCAGTGGATCGATGCCCAGCTGCGCATACTTCAGAATCGAGCGCAGGTTCGGCTTGTCGCCAATATACAGTTCACCGTTCACCGATCGGCTGATGAAGAGGAACGCGAAGGATCGGAACGGCCCCTCCTCCATCAGCTGTGCGATGCGGCTTGGGATTTCCGAAGGTTGCGACCAGCTCTCGAGCGGCTCGAGGCGGATCGACTCGGACGGCTTCGCCTGGTTGAAGTAGAGGAACTTTCGGCCGGTGCGCTCCGCCTCGCGCTCAGCTCGCGCCTTCCACTCCTTGTCGTTCTTGGGATCGATGTCGATCAGCACGTCGCCGCCGTGGATGACCTGCGTCGTGATGACCTCGTAACACCGTGTCTTGCCAGAGCCCGTTGTTCCACCCACCGCAGTATGGCCACCCATGGCTTTATAGTGGAACGGCACGTAGCCCTTCGCTGCCTCCAGTCCATGAGTCCAGGACACACCCTGCGGCGTGCGATCCCGGATGCTGTCTTTCGGTGCAAAAAGGTTCTCGATCATCTCCTCGAACGCGCGCCCCGCTTTCGTTTTCGGCAACCACTTCGGCAGCCCCGGGATCTCGGTGGTTGGCATCCGCAAAATGTCGTGCGCCATCTGACAGTGCTTTTGCGTCCATTCGAAGCCGGTGCCGAGATACATCGCGTTCACTTCAGCCCGCATGCGGGTTTGGATCGCGAGCAACGCCGGTACCGCCAGCGTCGTCAGCCATTTCGTGGACAGCCCCATTCGGAACTTGAGCGCGCGCCACACCTGACCCGAGCGGAGACCGAACATCGCGAGCGCGAACAGGGCGAAAACCCAGCCATACGGCATGCCCGAAAGCGGAAGGACAAGTAGCGCCATGAGCCAACCGATTGCTCCCCGCACCTCGTAGATGGGGCGAAAGTGGTTTATATGGCCCTTCATGCTTCTCGCTCCTGGATCAGTTCGCCAATGCGCGGCGCCAACATCACCTCGGCCGGATCGTTCGCGAGAAGCAGATTGCGCCGGCGCATATGTTCGATCAGCGTATCGCTGGTCACGCCATAGCTACCGATCGTTCGCTTCGAGACAGTGAGCCCCTTGTCGTCCCACCGCACCTTGGCTTTTCCACTGGCCACGTCCTGCTGCAGCGCCAAGAAGAAATCCGAGATCATCCGCGGCGCGCCCCTCAGGATCTCGGCGAAGCGATCCGCTGGCGAAGCGCCCGGGGCGACGGCCGAAACCCGTCGCATTTCGGCGGGATTGACGGCAACCGCCGGCGGGGGCAACTCGAGCGCCATCTGCCGTCCATCGAGCCCCGCAGGAGGCGCCGACGGCGGGAGCGCAGTTTCCCCGTCCGGGGCGGCCGCGCCAGAGAAGCCAAGGTCCTTCGACGCACGACTCGCCTCGGCCGTCTCTGTCGCAGACGGCGACTCGGCAATCACTGGTTGCGCTGCAGCTCCCGTTGGTGCCGGTGCCGGTGCTGCCGCCGCTTCCGGTACCGGCGTAGCCACCGATCGTTGCGCCTCGACCCTGGGCTCGAGCTCGGCGGCCACATGGATCGCCGACGGCACCGCGAACGTCACCGGCTCGAAGACTGCGCGTTGCGCCTTACGATCGAATTCGGCTGCCGTCGCGACCGCCTGGCGCACCACCTTATGGGTGAGCGATTCAACACCGCCTAACGGGCTCGACGCTGGATTGATCGCGCCAAAGATTTCGGCCTGCACCTCGCCATCCAGGCCAGACAGCAGCTCCGTACCAACCAGGGCATGCGCCAACACGCCTGTGCGCATCCGTTCGACCGGGAGCGGCGCTGGCCGCCGTGCCACACGATAGCTCGCGCCCGCGAGCCAGGGCCCGAGCGCTCCATGGACGGAGGGATTCCAGACCTGGCGGTCCGATGCCCGCTCGACTTCGAAATGGCGGAACGGTTCGTCCAACCCCGAACAGATTGCGGCGAGGAACACACCGTAGCTGTACTGGGGTTCGATGCGGCGCCGGCGCTCCGACGGAAGGTTCGAACCGAACTTCAGGCCGCCGGCCAGACGCATCGCATAGAAAGCCGTTTCGACGGTCCATCGAAACCCACCGGAAGGTTCTCGGTACAGCTCCGGGCTGAGCGGAACGGACGAAAACCAATCCGCGCAACGGCGGATCAGCACCATCCATTTTCGATCGAATTCAGCCCGCGGCGATTCGTTGGCGCATTGCGCGATCAGCTCGATACGGCGCTCGTTGCGGTGCAGGAGCTCGTCGTTGTCGCCAGGCGGAAAAAGACGTGAATCGCTCATCACGCCATGCCCTTCGTCGCCACCTTGGCCAAGGTCTTGAAGGCTGCGCCGCTTGCATTGGCACCGCCGCCGAACATTGACGCGAACTTCGGGATCTCGAAGGCCAGAATGAGCACAAAGATCGATAGATCGAACGTCATTGACCCGGAATACGGTGTCGTCAGTCCCTTCGAAATCGTGTTCGCGAACGTCGTGGCCAGAGTGGTCGTCATCAGCCGTTGGAGAATTGCGGCAACGACCATGTACATGCCGGCCCCGATTGTGAAATCGAGCCAGCTCTTAAACCATCCTCGCGTGAACTCCGACATGCCGAGCGCGAGCGCAATCTTCCCCATCACGATGGCGATCGCCATTTGGATCGTGCCGAGCGAGACGTAGAACAGGAACACCAACGACGCGACCATCAGAATGAACCACGCCGCAAGAAGCGGAACTAGATTGATGACCAAGGCGACATAGTTCCACCAGTGTTCCGCCTTCAGCGCTTCGTTGATTGCGTCGAATATCGCTCCCGCCGACTTCACCATTGCCGACGGCAGAGACTGGGCATCGGTTCCAGAAACCGCGACCGCCATATCGTTGAACCACTTGTAGAATCCCGGTGCCCAGGTGGCATACGACACGTAGATGGACGTGAATATTCCCAGGATTGCAAGATCTTCGAGGAGGCTTTCCCACGCTAAAACCGAGTCCTTTGTCGCAGCGAAACGCAGGGACGCCAGGACAATAGTAATAACCGCGAGGCCGCCTGCCATCTTGTCGGAATCCTTATCGAGAGATTTACTGACAGTGACCGCGAGATCGATCAGATCCTTCATCAACTTCGTGATCTCGTCGATCGCCGCCATCGCACCCTGGGCGACCTCCCCGACCACGTAGCTCGAGCTCCAACCGGAGGTCCCGGGCACGGAAGGCGTATCCGGGGCCGCGGCTCGACCAATCGCCGGTAGCACTAGCACGGCAAATAGCAGCACCTTCAACAGCCACAAGCGCGCCATATCGTGCCTCATTGCGTCGTGACCCCGTAGGCCGCCCGCTCGGCCTGTTGCTTCGAGAGAAACTTCTGCGCGTCCCCCGCCTTCTCCTCGTCGTCTGCCGCTTGTTGCGCGTCTTTTTGGGCGTCCTTCTGGGCCTTGGCAGCGTTGAGCTGGAGAATGTCCGAATTCTGACTCGTCACAATGTCGAGGTAGTGCGTCGTGATCTCGGCTGTCGCCTGCTGCGTCGGTGACATCGACAGCTGCGATTGAAGGTCCTGTCGGCGTTGTGCCATCTCATTCGTGTGCTCCATGATGTTCGACCCCATCTGGAACAGATTCCGCGCGACCTTATCGTTCTGCTGGAACAGGGTGTTCATGTCCGAGAACCACTGCGCGTTCGACTTCCCCGATCGGCTAATCAACCCCTGAACCTGGGTCACCCACTCCCCGCCTTTATTGAGGTCGCCGTAAAGGCCCTGGAGCGTGCCAACCAGGCCCTTGACCTTGTTGATGTCCCCGGTGATTTGGTCATACGCTGCCTTCCATGCGGCCGGATTCAGGTTCTGCGCCTGCAGTAGGTCGTTCATCATCATCTGGTACTGATAGAGGATGTTGGTGTTCTGGTAGATCTCGCCCTTGACCGCTTTGGCCGCGGTCACGACGTTCTGGGCGAAATTCGTCGGGTCGAACACCAAAATCGCCGACGCGTGCTGGCTGAGGAGGAGAGAAGCCGCGAGCGCCGCGGTGCGAAGGGTCGGCAAGAGATTCATCGGAAAGCCTTTCAGTCGATGGTTCGGTGGGTCGCACCTACAGCGAGCGGTCTGTCAAATACTGCCGGCCGCGGCGTCGGTACCGAGCACGCCGACTCGCTCGGGCCCGCCTGCAAGTGGACCCGATCCGGCTTCCCGACGGCGATCCTGTTGATTTCGTCCTGCGTGAGCCCAAATGCGTCGCGGTATCGCGCCTGCTGGGCAGTGGTGAAAATTGCTTCCATAGGGTTCCTATCAGTCAATCGTGGCCATTTCATTCAGATAGTCCTCGCGCCAGGTCTGCGATCCGGTCGCGAGATGCTTGTCAACCATGCGCTGCGCAGCGCCATCGGCGCGCAAGATCGACAGAGCCTCCTTGGGGAACTGCGCCTGAAGCATTCGCGACTGATCCGGTGTGACCCACAGGTAGTCGCGGTTGGGCACGCCCTCGCTGATCATCTCGATCTGGTCGTCTGTCAGCCCAAACACATCGCGATACAGACGCTTGTTGTTGCGCGCGTCGCGGTTTGGCAGAAAGAAGAAGTTTTGGATGTTCTCTTTCAAGATCTCGAAGTTCGGAACGCGCTCAAGCTGGCTCAGCGACTGCGTCGCCATGACCAACGTGCCGTTCAGCCCACGGATCGTGACGGCCCACATTTCCAGACGTGCATAGAAGCGCGGGTACCGGAAGAAGAAGCCGCACTCCTCGACCTCGATGACAGTCAATCGTTT
Organism: Burkholderia sp. Ax-1720; assembly: GCF_011753035.1. NCBI lineage: Bacteria > Pseudomonadati > Pseudomonadota > Betaproteobacteria > Burkholderiales > Burkholderiaceae > Burkholderia > Burkholderia sp. Ax-1720. The sequence continues at coordinate 37,903 of NZ_VWWK01000003.1, forward strand.
GCCGTCCAGCCATTGCGAGATGCGGTAGAAGGCATAGTCCATGAAGAGCGCCGCAGCGACTGGATAGCTCTCGAATAGCTCGCCCATCTCGATAGCCAGGTCATCGGATAGCGAGAATGCATCCTCGACGTGATCAAAGAATCGCCCGTTCTTTTCACCCTTGGTCCAGATCTGGAGCCGCTCGCGCAGCTCTTCCGGCAACAACGTCGTCAGGAACGACAGCGTCCAGTACTCTCGGGAAAATCCTTGAGCGAGCGTCAAAACCCGTTCGTAGATCGTCCGCTGCTGCTGCGGGGTGCATCGGAATTCTTCGTCTTCCCCCTCGATCGCCATTTGGACCCAGTCCGCGACGTAGGTGTGGTGCCGAGGCTCGTCCAACAGAGAAAGCGGATTGACCTGCGTCGCTGCCGCGAACTTGCCAGTCGCATCAACGAATTTTCCATCTGCGAAGAGGGTCGGTATTCGTGTCGATCGGTTCTTGTCGAACTTGATGCGCCGCGGCGCGAAGCGGCCGGTTTGCGAAACGAGAAAATTGAGCATGATCGTTTTGCCGGCACCAATCGGACCTATGATCAGCGCGTGCGACTTCCCGCTGCGATCATGCAACGTAACCCGCTGCAATGTTCGGTGGCGAGTGGGAAGAAGCGTCAATGGCCCGACTTTCTCACCCAGCTGCTGCGTCAGCCACTCGTTGACCTCGCTCCCTTCCGTGACGCCTCGCACTGGCGCAATATCCGAGACCACCGGCGTCTCGACGAACTGCAACCGCTTCTGCTGGTCCCACCGACCGGGCAACGTCGACGCCCAGGCCGCGGCTAGGTTCCGTTTCTCTACGAGCACACCGAAGCCAGCGTTACCGATGCGGCCGACGATCTCGCGCGCGTTGTCATCACACTCGTCGATCGTATCCCCATAGACGACTACCGAGACGTTCGCGAATCCGTACTGCTGGCCCTCCGCCACCAGGCGCGCGAGCGCCTTCTCCGCCTCGTCAGCGAGGATCTCGCGCCCTTTCTCGTTCTCCATGTTCTCTTGTTTCACATCCTTCGACAGGAAGCTTTTCAGCACCTTCATCGGGCTGAATGCCGCAACCTTGTAGAACTTGCGCATTTTCTCGATATACGCCTGCGCTTTCGTTGTCGACAGGAAGCGGAACATCACGCACACATCAAACTCAGCATCGACGTCGGACAGCACGTCGAGAGCAGCTTCCTGAAACCCCATCCACTCCTTCACGGCAATGATCTTCGCGTACCGGGTTCCGTAGGCTGACTCGAACATGATGTGCTCGGCGCCATACGTCACGAAGCTCTCTGTCAGGTGGGTATCCAGCATCGTGACCGGGTAGCGCACGCGCCTCGGGGGAACTGACGGGTTTGCCGTCTGGTGTAGAAAACCTAGCGCGGCCTGCAACTGCAGCCGCTTCATCTTGAGCCGACCGACGCCCCCCTTGAACGCGTCCAGGATCGACTCGAATCGCTTGATGTCCGACGCAATCCGTTCCATGTCGAACACGAACGCACTGCGCGAGAACACCATGTCCTTGACGGTTTCGAGCAAAGCGATCGGAACCGATTTCCCGCCCACCGTAATGTGATAAGCAATCTTTTCAAATAGCTTATTAATGCCGGTCTCGGGCGTGTACGCGAGCGCGAGGGAATGCGTGTTGCGGAAATATTTTCCACTCCCCACGCTCTTCTGGTTTATCGAGTCAATGTACCGGTCCATCTCAGACGCGAAGCGTCCTCCAATCTCTCCCCGGACGCGACGATGCGACAGCCGCCACCAAGCGGTAATTCGATGATCGAAGTTCTTGCACGCGTGGTCGAGATTGTCGCGGGCAGCCGAAATCTCATCGGTGTTCGGACTGTCGGCATCCACACCGTCGAACGTGTACAGCGTCAACAACGACCCGTCCTTGTCCAAAATGACTTCGGGTGTGACCATCGTCGCCCACGGGGCTATTTCCTGAACCGCTCGACGCTTCGGGTTGGCACTCACAGGGGAAGCTCCTGGTCAAAGCCGTATGGCCGCTTGAATCGCGCTGCGACGTCGGCCGTTTGCAGCGGCTCATGCACGTCCGGATAGCGGTTGTAGACGACCAGCACGTCTCGCCACCACGGATCATTCGTTGACAGCCAGCGAAGCACCCAATGCACCGTGATGCCCACCACCAGATAAATCGGCGTCATGCTGCTATAGCAGAGCAATGCCGTCAGCGTTCCGTTCGCGATTGCAAGGGAACGATCGGCTCCGCCCATCTGGCGCGGTAGCGAGAGCGATCGGCTAACTTTCTTCGGCTCACGCACAGGTGTAGTTGATCTTCAGATGGTTCTTCACGAGCGGAAGTGCACAGGCAGCGACGCCAAGTCCGGCGACCACGCTACCGATCACTTTCCCGATGGTGCTTTCCGAGTTCGCGACGGCCAGACCGGCGACGATGATCAACACGATGCCGATCCCAAACAAGAGCGGACCACTGACGTAGGCCTGAATCAAGCAGATCAGGTCGGACCCGTTGGCCATGTCGGTGAGGTCAACCGCCTTCGCCGCCGGTGCAGCAAACGTAAGGAGCAGCGCGATAAACGTCGAGCGCCTCTCGTCACGTCCGAACAAGTATTGAGCGCACGCCAGTGCCTTTTGCAGAACCAGCGAACACAACATGCGAATGTGCTTCTTCATTGATAAACCCCGTGTGGTTAGAAAACGCGTTCGAGGACATAGTCCCCGTCTTTGAACCCTTTGATGGCTAGAACCTCGGAGACATGACGGAGCTCGCCCGTGCGTCGGAGGTGGACGACGTAGTGGAAGCAGTCGGCGATTGCCTTGCGCATGTCGGTCAGTTCCCAACGGCTGCCGGGCGGGATGCCCAACATCGCCAGGCTCTCCAGACGGCTCAGTCCGCCACGTGCATCGTTCGAGTGAATCGAACCCATTCCGCCGTCGTGGCCGGTGCTCAGCGCCTGGATGAAGTCGTACGCTTCCCCGCCGCGCACTTCGCCGACGATGATCCGGTCGGGGCGCAAGCGCAGACAAAGCACCACCAGAACCTGAGTCGTCACACCCTTGTCGGGGTTCGACAGCAGCCGGACACGGTTTGGTAGGTCGACCCTAAGCTCCATGGTGTCCTCTATCGTGATGACGCGCTCCTCTTCCGGAATGGCCTCGTTTAATGCGTTCAGGAGCGTCGTCTTTCCGGACGATGTACCTCCAGCAACGAGTACGTTTGCTCGCTGTCGGACCATCGCGGCGAACGCTTCGCCGAGCGCCTCGTCCGCGACGCCCGGTGGGAATATCGGTCGCTGAACATCCCGCTTCGCATGGAGCCGGGAGAACGCCCCCGTCCTCGCGTAATCGGCGAGCGACAGTTTGGTGTCCCGGTGCCGGCGAATCGCTAGCGCGTCGCCATCGATCGCCGTCGGTTTCATGACCGTCGCGATACGGAGGTTCTTGTGGCCGCCGTTGATAATCCCCTGAGCCGTGCCGGCCTGCGCCGATTTCTCCACCGACGCCGCGAGCGAGTGGATGGCGCCCTTCAGCGTCGCGGGATTGAACTCGATATCGAGCCGGCGCATCACGCCCCGCTCCTCGACCCAGACGTTGTTCGCCGAATTGATCATGACCTCGGCGACGCTCGGTGATTCGAGATACGGCTGGATGAGCTTCAGCGACTCGAAGAACAGCTGAACAGCGTTCTCCTCGAGACGCGCGACCTTCAGAAATGGATTTTCGGCAGTTTCGGACATGCAGCTATTGTTCAAGCTGCTACATCGGCGAATCGCCCAAAAGATCGGCGAATTTGAACAGCTTTCGGGTGTCGGAGAGCGCGCCCGCCGAGACCCCGTAGAGACCGAGCTACGAGCAACCGGTTGATGGGGCAAACCCAAAATGCGTCGTAAAAAGATATAGCTTTTCGCCCTCGGGAACGTGCGCGGTAATGGCAAGCGTTTGCGAGAGCCGAAAAAAAAGCCCGGTCACAAGGACCGGGCGTAGGACAGGAAATGGCGTACAAAATGCGGCCGATCAGCAAACGACTTCGATCGTTTCCCCGAACGGTGCGCGCCGCGCGCGCTTGAGTGGCGTCGTTGACGCCCAAAGGACCGGGTATGCCGGCTCTTCGGACGGAAACGTGCCGTCCATGTCCGTCAGGTACACGAGGAACGCCGGTTCAATATCCTCAACCGCGATCCGTCGGAATGGATCGGCAAATGATGTGCCACCGCCGCCTTTCAACGGCGCAAGCTCGACTGCATCACCCTGCTCGAATATCTGGACCTGGGTCACGCGCTCGTCGCAATCCATCACGATCAGGCGCCGCGGACGAACCGCCTCGGCGACGGCCAGAATCTCGGCCGCGAACTGCGCCTGGGTCTCATCCCAAAGCGAACCACTGGTGTCGCGAACAAACACCGCGTCACCGACTCGGCGCTCGCTCAACGAGGGCAAATACATCCCCAGGTGCAGATACCGGCGGTTTGGATGTGTCCAGGTGTAGTCGGTCGGTGCCGAGTCCTGCGCAAACCGATGCAGGAGCGGGCGCCAGTCGACAACCGCAGTCACCGACTGCTCGACTGCGGCCTGAAGCGCGCCGCCTAGCTTGCCGCATGCCTGCGCCGCTTTGGCCGCCTGCAGCACCGCCACCTTCCATTGAGCCTCCTTCGCCGCCTTGTCGTGGCCCGCGTACTGCCGGACCTCGCCACAAGACGGAGTTGCTTCTGCAACCCGGCTATTCGGCGTACCCGCTGGTTGATTGGCGGTTGAGCCGTCCGGCTGACCTGACTCGCCAGCCTGCGGATTGGGCGGCTGGCCGCCGCCCTTTTTCTTCGCCGACTGGCGCTTCTCGTGCGCGCGGATGCCGTACACCTCTTCTGCGGACATCCCCTTGAAGCGAGCGTCGATGAGCACCCCGGGTGGAAGCTGCATACCAGCGCCATCGACGATAAGATTGACGACGAAGTCGCATGCCTCGTTCCAGCCATCAGGATCTCGTGCACCTTGGCGCCAACAATGGCCGCCGGCTACGTGCCATACCTCATGAGCGAGCACCCCACGAATTTGGAGGTCTGTCAGAGTCGACGCGTACGCCGGGTTGTAACCCAGCGACTCGCCGTCCGTCCAGAACGTCTTGCAGCTCGGATCCTCGCGGACTTTGAGCCGTAGGGCCAGCGCCCCAATGAACGGATGGTCGAGAACCAAGGCAGTGCGCTGCTTTGCGATGCGTTTTTCCATGGCGCCCTCATGCCGCGGCGAGGAGCGACAGGCCGGGCTTCGGCAGGACCGGAACTTGGTCAGTCAGCGGTACTGCCGGCGCACCGCCCATGAAGGCCGCCATCAAACCTTCGATTTCGGACGCCTTGCCGGCCACCTTCGAACGCAAAACGCTGGACTCCTTGAGCTCAGCACCGCTGTGCGCTGCGAGATGCTGCTTCGCCTCGGTCAGAATGTGCGCGAGCTTAGGGTCGTTGCTGAAGTTCAGCTTGGGCAGCAGATCGCACAGCTCGCGGACGTTGTTGGCGACGTCAAGTCGGACGTTGCCGGCCCCGTACAAGCGCGACGCCATCGTCGAGACTGCCTCGTAGAGCCGCCCCACCAGGTCGTTGTTCGCGGTCTGGATCGACGCCATCGCGTGCTCATCGACCTCGTTTCGCAGCGTCGCGAGGACGTCATTTGGCAGGTCGACGCCGAATTGGCTGGCGTCCGGGAACGGCAGCACCGACAGTTTGACTCCGAACTTGCCTTTCAACTCCGCCAAGCTCGGATAGTCTGCTTCGTTGTACAGGGTGTTCATCTCCACCCTCGCCTGCTCCTTCAGGTCGAGGTAGTTCGTGAGGAAGATCGAGACCGCGAGGTCAAACTCGTCCTTCATCGCGCGCAGCCGCTCGGCCAGCTCCATGTAGACCATGGTCGGAAGCAGACGCACGCCCAGTTGATCGTATTTCAGCGTCCGGCTGTAGTAGTGAGAGCGGATCCGATTTCCGATCGACAACACCTCGGTAAAGCTCGGTGCATGCTCGGGCAGCAACCGCTTATTGAAGCGGCCAATGCCCCGGGCACTATGGCTCTTTTCGACCTCCTCCGTGACTTTCCCGTCATAGCGACGGGCAACCCACGTGGAAATCGCGACAGAAGACAGCATGACCTTCGACTGCAGATCGGTGATGTTCATGAATAACTCCAAATAAACGAGGAATATCGAGATAAAAAAAAGCCACATCCCGAAATCGGACGTGGCTACAGGCAAAAGCATGACAGTGCATCAGATGCCGAATTCGCAATCCCTTTGCGGGATCGAATGCGATGCGAAGACCGTGCGCGCAAGGGTTGCAAAGCGTGCGAGCGCGAGGACCGGCAACGCGGCCCGCCGGGCAGCATTCGTCGCAGGCTATTCCCGGGGCGCCGAAACGTCTTCTTGCGAGAGCGCCGGCCAGGGTTGCGGCTCAGACCTCTCGGCCGCTTTCCGGTCGTGCATCAAAACTCCGATGAACGTCGGCACGCATCCTATGGTGACGACGGCGTCGCCCTCGCCGTTGTGATGGACGTAGGGGATCGCCTTGATGGTTTGTCCGAGCATCCGCCCGATCCGTTTCATCACTGCCAGGCGATCGGGATCATATTGACCTACAGCGCCGTTGGTCTTCGTTGCCACGATGCGGCGATAGTCCGGATAGCGCCCCTGCAGCGGCTCGAAACCGATGCGCAGCCGACCGAAAATCAGCGTGTAGCGCGAACCCTCGATCTCGATCGTGAGAACGTCGTCAACGCCCTTTGCGGGTTTAACTTGCTTGACCACCTCACTTGGGACCGTGAGGGTGGCGATCGGAGCATCCAGTTCATTGTCCGCTTCCGTTCGGAAGGCCACCATCATCGAGCCGTCCGTTGCGACCAGACGCGTCTCGCGTAGCGTCGCCTCCAGATGCACCCCGTTCAGGTAATGGCGGACGTCGTTAATGGCTGCACAGAGCTGTATCGCTTTCAGCTGGGTACCACTCAGGAAGATTCGTTGCATAGTGATTTCCATGGGGCGCCACCACCAGCCATTTCGGACCGGTATCTGGTCGCAGTTGGGATTGGCGTTTCAGTTCGTCTGCCAGTCGACCTCGACGCCTTGAATTGCGTTACTCGCCGCGAATGATCTTGCCGATCTCCCCGCCTTGCGCCCGAATGAATGCGTGGTGGTTAGCCAGTTCAGGCGTGCGAGTAACCGCGTCCCGCACGAGCAGCGCCGTGAACTCGCGATGGCCGGCATCCACGAGGCGCTCCGCATATCGAAGCACCCGCTCGAAGTTGGCGTCGCGCGCCTTGTGAGCGAGCGCCGCAGCGAGCGCGAACAGAATGCTCGGCTCTGTCGGGATGTCGCCTAGATCCGGGTTGAGGAGAATCGCGTCAACCGACGGCAGCGCCCGGTATATCTCGAGGAAGCTGAGCAGCTCGACGCCAGCTGCTTCGCCGACCGTCGCAGGAATTGCGGCAGGCAGCAAATCGGCGGTGACTGTCTGCATCGTCTTCGCCAGAAATCCCCATTTCCGAGGGCTCGCTGACGCCACGATGTCGCGACTGCTGCGCCGCTCCTCGAGTAGATCGGGGCGGAAGCGGATGAATGCGATCAGCTCGGGGGCAAGGTTCTGACGAACTGCCCAGGTCGTCCAGTCTTCGGCTGTGGCTTCGAGCTCGACAACCGCCGAGAAACGATCGATCAGCGGATCGAGCAAGCCCGAGACGCCAGCGTTGTCTCCGCGGCGATTCGTAGCTGCGACAAACGTTACGCAGTCCGGCAGTCGGTGCTCACCGATACGACGCGCGAGCACTAATTGCATCTTGGCGGCCTGCACTGCGGGCGAGGCCTGGCCAAGATCGTCGAAGAACCAGACCAATGGCCGGGTCGCCGACAACGCTCGCTCGAGGTCACCGAAAGGCAAAAATCGCGCGTGCTGGCCATCGTTCGACGGGAACGGCAGGCCCTTGGAGTCGGTCGGATCCTCGACAACAGGGTGGCTGATCAGGAGGTCGTGGTCAGCCGCCTCAGTGCCCGCCGCCACGATGTCCGATTTACCGATCCCGGGACGACCGGTGATCAGCACAGGAAATCGGCTAGGGATGTAGGCAGCAAGCAGTTGAGAAAGGCGTGCGGGAGAGAGTTTCATGGGAGGCCTGAAGTGAAAAAGCCCCACGGAAATCGCGCCCGGCAGGGACGTGACCCTGCGGGGCGATGGAGGTTGCCGCGGTGCGGCGAGTCGATGCGTCCTGGGACGCGAGTGATTCCCTACGCGCTGGCGCCGCGAAGCGCGGCGGCTTGCTTGGTCGACAACGCCGAGCGCGAAACACTCGATGCGCGGCTCACGATCATGACGCCATAGACGTCAGCAAGAGCCCGCGCCTCGGGGCAGAGCACTAGCACTTCATCGAGCCCGGCCGGCGCTCGCGAGCGATTGCGCCAGACGTTGATCGCCGCCTCGATCTCGGCGATCGAAACAGCATCAGGCAAAAGGGGAGTTGCGATGGCAGGTTGGTTCACGGGTGGCCTCGAAGGTGTAGCCCCGTGGACCACACCCGTCGGGACGCGATCCCATGGGGCTGGAGAGAGCCGCATTGCGGCGGATTCGATGCGTCAAAGACGCGATGAGTCAAGCCAGTGTAGGAGCCGTCGCCCCGTGCGCTGGTCAGAAAGATAGAGAAAATCACCCTGCTTTGAAAAAATGGCTATCCGAATGGGCAAAAAAAACCGGCGCACGAGGCGCCGGTTGTTCTAGATCGATCGAATGCGCAGCCGTCAGAATTGAAGCAGTTCACCTTGGGAAGGCAACGCTGCGGAAATCCTTGCACGACGCGCGGCTTCCTCTTCCCGTATACGGCGGCTCCGCTCTTCCGACACGCCGTTGTGTTTCTCTACAACGTAGATAAAGTAGGTGGCCTTTGCCGGACCAGGCCATTTTTTCCATTCGGCCATGATGCGGCTGCGAGTCTCGGGACCACAGGCAAAGTATGACGCTCGTCCGGAACGCCAATGGCGGGCATCCAGATCACGCATCATCTGCTCGTTCTCCTGCGCCCGTTGCATCCTTCGGGCTTTCTCGGCATCAACGTCCGTCTCCGGCGCCGGGGCGAGTTGGTCCGCAAACAGCGGACAGTCCCGCTCAAGCTTTCGAGCCGCGCGCTTGTGCCGATTGAGAAACGCCAGCTCTTTCCGGCGCGTCCAGGCATACTCTTCGAACCGAACCTTCCGATCAAATCGCATGTTTCGCTCTCCATTCAAGCCGCGAGCGGCGCGAGCCGAGACCGAGCATAGTCAAGCGTGCCGTCCTTCCTTTGCAGTCGCCGAGCCTCAGTCGAGCGAGGTTTGGCCAACGCGTAGCGCGTCGCCGCACCACGGCGAAAGCATCGAATCTCGGAATAGCCTTCGGCGATCGCCCGGTCCACGTGTTCGACGCCCGATACCACGACATTGTCGGATCTCCGGTATCGAGCCCGGCCAGCCTGCTCCTTCGCGTCGTTAGCCGCATCTTCGGCGACCCGGCGCGCCCGAGCGGCTTTCTGTTCGGCCTCCCATTCGGCCTGCTCCGCCTCGTCATATCCACAAAACACGAAGATCGCGCGCCGCCGGCGTACCGAATTCAACCCGCGCAGCGACAACCCATACCGCTCATGGACTACCTGCTTGCTCTGGTCATTCCAACCAACCGGGTGGTCCAGGTGTCTCAGCAACTCGCCGACAGCCCGCGCTTCCACCGCGGCGGCGAATCGATTCGGATGCTCGAACGTTGTCCGGCCTCGATCCAGCTTGGCCATCTCGACCAGGAGGCCATACCGACGCTGAGAAACTCGCCCTTGCTGCCGCTCCGCCTCGAGCCAATCGAGCGTCTTCTTCAAAACCGCGTCCGCGATCAGCTCGCGCAAGCGCTCGGCCACCGGAGAAGACGCGGTGCCGACATCCACGGGCCGTTGATACCGCTTGGGAAGATCTGGCTTGGCCAGAATCCCAGCGGCGAAGAGACGGTCGTCGACTTCATTGTAGGAAATGCCGGGCGGCGCCGACTCGAGTGCCGCGACAATCGCGGCGCCCATCTTGGCGTCGATCGGCCGCTTCTCATGACGGAAGATCGCCACTGCGGACCGCATAACATCGTACGGCAGCGAGTTACGCAGGCCTGGCACGTCCAGAAGAACGGGAACCCACTGGAGGTCGTACTGGAAGCGCTCTACGTTGCCACGGTAGCCGGCCAGCACTGAATCAGGAATCGGTTGATCCAGAAATAGAGCCTGCGCGACATGAAGCTCGTGCCGGCCGTTGACACCTCCGGACAGCGCGAGTCGCGGGCCTTGCGAGGTGTAGCCAAAGAGGGTGAAAGCTACGCCGTCGCAGACAGACGACAGGGAAAAACTGGAACCCACCGCGCGCGCGGACGCCACTTCGACCTCCAGCTGCTCCGAAGAGAGCACCCACGCCGGCTTGCTCGCCGACTCGAAAACGAACTGGAAGATCTCTCAGCGCTCGCGGTTGACCTGCCACGGCTGCAGCACCTTCCCGTCCTCCGTGAACCAGCGGTCACGAATCTCCGCGAAGAGAGACGTAAAAATTGCGTGGGCGGTTCCAGGCTGGCGAACGGTCAACATCCCGTTGTAGCGCAGGATCGGCAGCGCCGTGCCCCAGCGCGTCAATGAGATCTGCGTCGTGTCGTAAGCGGCTAGCGATGCATCGTGGAAGAAGAGGTGCAAGACGTGCGCCAACGTGTCAACTTTGATTGCGTTGTCGGGAGTATGGATCGTGTACATCAGTGGTTGACCTTACAAAGAAAGGGCAACCACCCCATCCGGGCGATTGCCCCGGATTGGGAGAAATAGAAAGTGGAGCGTTAGGCGATATCGAGCAGGCTCGATACGAAGGAGGCGACGGCCCATCCATGGGAACGCGTCAGCGTCTTAATGCGAATCAGGGGTTGCGTTCGCCAGTGATCAGCAGGTCCCTCGACATGGAGCCAGACATTATCGACATGCACGATCCACCCTTCCGACACCCCTCGCTGGAGCGACACGTAAATCCGACGTCGGTCTCCACCAGCAATGGGCCACTGGGCCCACGGCCTCGAGCCAAAAACGATTTCGCTCGCAAAAGTGCTTCGGTTCGCAACGCTCACCCATTCCGGCTCAAGGCTGGCGCCGCGAAGCGCCTGCTCGATGGACCGGGCGACCTCTTCGACCGTCTTATCCGCGAATTCGCGCAGATCCGACCACTGTTCCTCCGCGTCAGACATGGACACCTCCGAAAACAAAAAGGGCCACACCGGAAGGTGTAGCCCTTGATAGAAAACCGGCCGCCTAGGGACGGCCGTGAGTTCGATTTAACGCGTGTCGTGACGCAGAGAACGACGTTGGTCGCGCTCGGCCTTGCGACCGCGCTCGCACGCGACGATGCCGTAGCCGCAGAACACCAGCGTCAGAAGCAGTGCAACAGGACCGAAGTACATATTCATTCTCCGTTCATGGAATCCATGCCCACAATGTAGGTTATCACACCGATCACGACCAGTGCCCCGACGTTCATCGCGGCCCAGATCGAGAAACCCGAAATGGCGTGCACATAGCCGACTGCGCCGACGATCGACGAGACTGTCAACGTGTGGCAAAACCGCCCGAATTGCTGCCGCTGGTCCTTCGACCAGGACGCGCGGACGAGACGGGCACCCAACCTCGACCGTGGCTTCGAGGCGAGCTCCGTTACCGAGACAACGTCAAAGGTATCCCCCTTCGACTGTATCAGCGTCGCCACAAATCCATCCCCGGTTGCCGTGGCCAGCGGAGGCGCCTCAAACGCGTTGATCGAAAGCAACGCATCTCGCATTGCGACAGAGACGCGAACGATCTCGTCTTCGGCGTCGAACGATCCGCGATCGACGACCGTCAGGCCCGAAGGATATTCGACGCGAACATCAACGATTTCCATCGCTATCTCCTATCGCCGGTCGATATCGAGGCCATCCACGAGACGCAGGCCGCCGAGCAAAGCCTGGTACCCCTCGTCCGTGTCGAGCTCGGCCAGCGGCACCACGTTGTCCCCACCGCCGGACAGGTCGCGATGCCCGCGGCGAGTCCGGAACGACACCGCGACACGCTGACGCGATGACGAATCAGCGACCTCGAGCATCATCCGGCTAGTCCGCAGCGTCACGCGGCAACCGCGGCCAGGTTTCGCCGGCTCCGCCACCACCTCATGCTCGCCCGCGCGCAACCGGAGGTCGCGCGCAACACGGTGTAGCATTCGCGTCGCGTGGTGGGTCAAAGCAGCATCGGCCACGGCGCCACGCGCGCGCCGGTCCGCATACAAAACTTTCGGTACCTTGAACATCTTGCCCTCGGAATAAAAAAGCGAGGCCCCAAAAGGGAACCTCGCTATGCAGGAAGAAGCCGGCTGGTGCCGGCGATAGAGCGGCTTAGCGCGTGATGCGCATGCCGGAAGAACTGCTGACGAGCATCACGCGATCACCAGGTGCGAAGCGCTGCTCATCGGATTGAACGACCACCAAGGTCCGCCCGGACCCGGTGCGAACGACGACCTCGAGGCCCGCGTGACGTGCGAGGGACTCCGACAGCCGCTGCGAAACATAGGCAGCGCCGGCGCCCGCCAGCGCGCCGGCGATGTACCTGCCGTTTCCTCCCCCGATGGTGCGGGAACCGAGAAACGCGCTGACACCGGCGCTCAGGAGCGAAGCCAGGCCGGAGCGGTCGGTCTCGGAACTGATCGTGATGCCACGCACGCTGACGACCGTGGCCGCCTCGATATCACCTGCGCGCTGGACGTCGTAGCGCTTGTAGACGTCGGGAGAGCCGAAGTCATACGAAGCACACGCTGTCAGCGACGCGAGAAGCAGGACAGAGATGAGAAGCCTGAACATGACGATTGCCTCGAAAAAAAGCAGGGCAATCGCCCGTCAGGGAGAGTGCCCTGACTGGGAAGCCGACATTGTGTCGGCGAGAGAAATGCGCACGGGCTGAGCCGGTGCGGCTGGGTCGATGCGCAGAAGCGCGAGAGTCAAGGTCAGTGTAAGACTCCAAGCCGACGCTGCGCGCCGGAATCATCGAGAAAACCGCCCCCCTTTCTTCTGGACGAAAAAAAAGCGCTTGCCCGAATGATCGGGAGGCGCTGGATAAAAACGGAGACGACCTAGAACGGCATGTCCACTGCCTTCGACTTGCGGACCCTCGGCTTTTTCGGCTCGGGCGCGTCATACCCGAATCGGCCCCATGCTGCGGGGTCTAACGGCACCGGATTCGTTCGGCCCGTTGCCAGGTTCACAAACACTGCGGAATAAGAAAGCGACCCAGTCCGATAGAGAGTCCAAAGCAGATTAAATGCCTGGACGGAGATCGCCTGGTTGATCACCAACGACTGCTTGCGCAGCGCGTCAGCCATCGAGCACGACGGCATCTCGTCGCCCTTGTCGTTCCGGGCGTTCAGCAGGTCCGGAAACAAATCGCCCACATGCGGCAACCTGTCGTGGCGGGCCTTTCCAAGCTCGCCGAGAATCACCTGCCCCCGATCGGTCTCGTTGCCGCAGTCGAGGTAGTACCTAACTCGCCCGCGTTTCGCCGCTTGCACGATCGCATGCCGCGCCCGCCGCGTGTCGACGCATCCAACCACGAGGTCCGCAACCAGCCGTACGCCGGAGTCGACCCGACGCGGCTCCGCTTTCCACCGCGTGCCCATCAGATTGTTCAGCCGGTGCACCATAAGCAGGGCCTTGTGCTGACCGACATCGGACGGATAAAAACCCTGCCGACCGACGTTCGTCTCACTCACCGTGTCATCGTCGAACACCGTGCATTCGATTCCACCGGGGTGTCCGAGATCAATCATCGCGTGATGAAGCCGTGCGAGGCTAGGAAGAAACGCGCTCCCCGTGCCGCCAGCGCCGACAACCACTACTTTCCACGGCGCATTCACCATATCAGCCGGAATGCGATGCTGAATGGGACCACTCATCACGCTACCTCCTTGGCCAAAGCAGCGGCCCAGGCTTCTGGAACGTCCGGCAGATTCTCGAATATCCTCTTCACGCAGAGACGAAGCGCGCGCGACGGCACCCTGTCGCAGTGCCCCAGCACGAATGCAAACTTCACATCGTACCGGTCGTCCTTATCGTCCTGGTTTGAGAAAAATGCCCTCCCCCTTCCATGGGAATGGCAGTCAACTACGAGCCACTCACCATCGGCCAGACTTGGCCGGTCGTAGTCGAGATGCGAAGGCCCATGCGACAAAGATTTCAGAGGAATCAGCCGCCACTCGCGAGAGGCTGCCTTCCAAACGATCCAGGCACCAGTCTCGTTCGGAAGCGCGGTACGCGTCATCGCATGAAATTCCGCAATGAGCTCCGGCGGCACAGGGCCACAGCGCAGTTCCGTGGCTTCATCGACTGAGCCGTACGGGATCGGCGTCGACTCGTGGTACGTCGCGACACGGCGCACCGCCCGGATCCACGGTCGAAGGACTTCCAAAAACACCCCGTTCGCGGCGATGAGGAGACGCTCCCCGGAGCGTTCCATCGGATGCACCGGTTCGTGTTTGGGTACCATCACGGTCGGAAAGGACATCTGAAGCGCTGTATCGATCGGATTCATTCACCACCTCCGTTTGCACCACACACGAGCTTCCGGACTTTGTACGTCGTTGGCACCAGCGCATTCAGCGGAAACCTCTCGCCAAACTTGCCGTCGAGCATGTCCTGCCAGAACGCGAAGACACCGCGCTTGTACTTCACGCGCGCGGAACCGTGGTTCGGGTGAGTAAAGGCTGAATCGAAAAATGCCGCCTCCCACCCCTCGATCGACTTCACCTCGATGCGGGCTGGGACCTTCGCAGTGCCGATGCAGATCTGGCCGTCGTTCCACGTGTTGAAGTATGGCGGCTCGAAAAGTGGCGTGTCGGCAGATGGCCGTTCGCAGGTCTTCGTTGAGAACACACGAAACCCGGTCGCCGCTGCTTGAAAAACGAGGCCTGGATGGGGCACCACCGCCGACCTAACACCTAACTCACTGCAATCGAAGAACACCCGGCGCATCGCCGGCGGGCTCCACCATGTGACCCCGGTACTCGACAATCCGAGAACGTTCGGGGGCAGGAACTCCGATTTCGGCGCTGCGTTCCGGTCCAGTTGAATGAGCGCGCGAAGCAACGCGTTGCGATCCACTGGCCTCCCCGCACCGATCACGGGCCGCCCAGTGCGATCGTGGACGATCTCATGGACGGTGGCGAACTGATTGCCGGATCGGCCAGCATAAAAAAGAATTGCAGATTCGAGCTCAACGGCGCGCGATCGCTCTGCTGTTGAAAGTTCAGACATAGGAATCCTCGGGTGAGTTAAAAGGTGTCCAACACGCCGAGCAAACGATCGACATGGTTGAGCATCCGAAAGCCGAGCGCGAGATCGCGGTACTGCTGAGCGACCGTGACGCTGGAAGTAGAAAGAGGGATGAAACCGTTGAAGTAAGTCTCTTCGCCACCTTGGTGGGCATAATTGAAGTGATCGTCGAGAAGCTCGGAAATGAGGGGGTTCTCGTCGATGACCACGGTGGCCAACGAGTAGATCGGTTGACCATCGATCCCATCGCCGAGCAAAAATCGTTTGCCCGCAGTACGCAGAAGACGCGACAGTGTGGAGAGTTCATCGCAAACCTTCGCCATCCCGCCGCCCGCCAGCGGGCGCAACTCCGCCAACTCGCGCTCCGATAGATGAAACGACCTGGATCGTCGGCCCTTCACCTTCGCTGGCATCCGAACATCATCTGGGTAGACTTGCGGGCGCACGACGCTGGGAAGGCGCCTTTGGATCGACTTTTCGTCGTCCTCGTACATTTCCCGGAGCCACTCGAGCGCTTCCTCGTCAGTCGCTGATTCGTTGTACTCCCAGTGATAGCGAGAAAACTGGCTGAGGAACCATCCTGGCGTTCTGATCAGTCCCGTTCGACACGACACTTGATCGAGGATCGATATCACCGAAGAGAGCAACAACGGGTGAACCTGCTGGGCCGCTGGCGCGAACCTAGCGAGCGAATACAACCCCTCGTCCGCCATTTCCAACGCGAGGTACAGTGGTGAAACCAACCTCGATTCGTCGTCACCGCAGCGGCATTCGACCATCTCCACTACCGCCTCCCGCTCCAGCAGCACCGGCGTATACGACACATTCAGGGTTTCCATGCCAACGCGTCCCAACCAAACCTTGAAGGCCTGCTTAAACGCATCCAGCGCGCCGGACGGGTTCTCGACATCGGCCGCGCGGAGCGGACCATTAATGAAGTGCAGCTTCACCATCTCTGCCAAATCCAGCTCCGTCCGCCATCGATACACCGCAGCGACGGGAACGCATTCCGAAAGCATCGGCAAGGTCAGAAAACCATCGGCAGATCCACTTCGGGGAGCTGAATGGCGCGCCGATTCCCAATGTGGGCAGGCGCCGTCAACGAGGACTGAATCAAGTCCCGGAGTGCCGTACAGCATTTAGCCACCTCGTCATCATGAAAAAAAACCGCCCATCCGGGCGGTTCATGTTGGTCAAAACCGTTGTCCGGATCGGACAGGGCTGCGAGCAGGGCGTCCTTACGCATGGGCACCCTTGGCGCCCGCCGCGCGGACGAACTTGTAGGCCATCACCTCACCCTTGACGGCAGGGCCGTCGACCCCTGCGGTCGTCAGCTCGGGGTACTGGGCGGTGTACAGATCGCGAACCTGATCCGGCGAGAACGCGGGACCGGGGTCCAATAGCGTCATCCCGTTGTAAGTGAACTCGCGAATGATTGCTGCAATGCTGATCGTCATGGGTCACCTCACAGGATCAAAGACGAGAGATCCGTGCCGGCAGATTTCTCCCCGGCTGCCGGCGTCGTGTCGTGCGAGGAAGCAGCAGTACCGGCTTCAGTCTCGTCCTCCTCAACATCCGCGTCGCCGTCCCCGCTCGTATTTTTGGTCGGGGGCTTCGACACATTCGACAGGGCCTTCTGCGCTTTCGTCGCCTGAGTCTGTTGATTGGCCTCGAGGATCGCATTGGTCGCGGCCACCTGCTCGCCAAGCGAGCAGTGCGCCACCGTGAAGCTGGCGACGGCTGTCGCGAAGCCCTCATCGAGATCCGCCGCCGTACCATTCAGGATCAAGGGCTGCCGCATCATCGCGTCCTTTCCACCGGCCGGCACCAGAAACACGGAGATCTGGTCACCGTTCATTGCCAGTGTCAACACGAGTTTTTCCGCTGAACGAAGCAGCGGTTCGAGTGCTTGGAACATTTAAATCTCCAGAAAAAAGCGCCGCTTGAGGCGGCGCAAAATGTCAATGCGGCACGGAGATACCGTCCGCTACTTAGAACTTCAAAACCTTCAGGAGCTTGCCGTCGTAAGTGAATCCTTCGACAGCGAGTAACGCAGCGATGACATCAGCCTTCGACTTCGAGAACACCTTCTTAAAGCTGTCGCCCATCGATTCGCGCAGCCCAAGCTCATCCGCGATCACCATCATCTCGGCCTTCGTGACGAGTTCCAGAAACTCCTTGTCGAGCTTCCAGTATTTCGTCAGGTCGAGATCGTGGTGTTTGCAGATTTGTTTGAGATACGAAACATCGAGCCCCTCGATGGCCGCGACAAACATGCCCGTGATCAGCGTAGCCGCCTGCTCATCCGACGTGGCGCCAGCGAGCACGAGGCATTTCGAGAGATCAGACAGAGGTGCCTTCTCGGCCGTCACTTTTTCGTAGACGGAGCGAAAGACCTCTTCCTTGATCTGGCGCGCGTATCCCGACAGGACAATCGCGATCAGGTACTGTCGCGCAAGCGCCGCGTTCTTTCCGACGTCTCTGCGAAGTGCCTTGCGCCAAAGCGCCTCGCGATATTGCTTCACCCGGTCGGATTCCGCGACGATGGTCACGGGCGCTGCAATTGGAGGATTCGCGTCAGACGTCAAGCCGCTCGCGCCGGCAGCTTTCGCGCCCGCACGAGAACCCTTCACGTCAGCCGGCTTGGCAGATGCCTTTTCTGCAGTCAGACGAGCAGCAACCTTGCGCATGTTGCACACGGTATCGAAACACTGCCCGCGGTAGACCTTCCCCAGTGAATCCGGCAAACCGCTGACGGCCGCACCGTAGTTTTGACAGGCGTTGCATGCTTTTGCCTGCTCCAGTCCCACACCTTTAGGCCCCTCGATCGCGAGCTGGACTCGCGTGTGGTTGTCGCCGGCACGCACGATGCGCACCGCGGGAAACTCGTCCCGCAAGCTGCCGGCAATCACGTCGAGTTGCTTGTCGGTCTTGGCGTTGTAGCATTGCCGATTCGTGCAATTGCCGGTTGCGATGGACTCGCCGAACATTTCCGACTGCATCGCTGAATTGTGCTGACATGCCGCGCAATCACCTTTGTCGAAAATCGCCGCCGACAGCGAGCACGCTGCGCTCTCGACGAGCTTTCGTACTTCCGCGATCGACTTCTTCTCGGCAATGATCACGGGGAGGACCCGATCCTGATTCTCCTTCGACAGCGCAGCGAGCAGCTCCGCGTGTCCGAGTAGGATCTGGCGCGTGTTGAGAGCGACGAGAACGTCGCTACTGCAGTTCAACAACGCGAGACGGCTGTTGAGTGTCGGGACGCTCCAGCCTATGCGTCTTGCGGCTTCTTCGCGATCCCCCTGGCATCGGCCGAGCAGGCGTGCCGCCTCAACGGCCTCGTCACCCGGGGACATATCGTCACGCTGGATGTTCTCGATGAAGGCAATTTCCTCGGCCTCGACCTCGTCGACGTCCTTGACGTTCACCGGCATGTCGTACTCTGCGCCGTGTGTTTCGAGCGCCGCTTTATAGCGTCGTCCGCCGGCGATCAGCTCGAAGAATCCGTCGTCGATCGGACGGACTATCACGGGAGTATCAACACCGCGAGTCGAGATAGACGCCTTCATTTCGGCCATTTTGGCGTCGTCGAAGTATGTCCGTGGATTTCGACCCAGCTTGATACGACCGAGCTTGATCGTGGGCTGCTGAAGTGGTGCTTCTTGCATGTCGAGTTCTCCTGAGAGGGAACCCGCCCCGATCGGGAAAGGTTCCCGAGGGGTTGAAAAAGTGGGCCGGCGCCGCCGGCTGAGTCGATGCGTCCGAGACGCAGTAGATGAGGAAAAGATACCGCTTGAAATTTGGCGGCCTTCCCGAAAAGGCCGGAAGAATCACCTAGCTTTCACCGGAGGGGTATCGAAATGCTTCCGTCGCCTGAAAGAAAAAAGGCCCGATCGAACGATCGGGCCCTGGGGAGTAAGAGCGGCGCGCCGCCGCGCGTTCTAAAACAGAGCCAACTGATCGACGGCGTCGAAAATGCTGCCCCGCGACTGCTCGACGGCCGCGTCGAAGAGATCACTGAGGGTATCGTCAAGAACTCCGGTCGCAGCGGTAGGCACCTCAATAACCGTGTCCACAGCGAGGTCGCCGTCCCCCTCGCCTTCGGGGGCCGGCTGGACTTCTCGTGCTGGGTCCAGGTCGTCCGTGCGCCGTCCCAGCGCCAACAACTCGCGCATGGCGTCTGCCTGTCTCCGCAGCCGGAGCTTCGATCGCCACCCCCCGAGGATGTGCGCAGGCGTGTACCACATATCCGACACCTTTCCGGTGAGCGCGTTTCCGTGTACGACGATCGCTGGGACGTGCATCATCGCCAGCTGCACGTACGTCATGTGGACGCAGCGTGCGTCGATGTCGATGCAGGTCGCATGCATGGTCTCCTGGTAATTGTGGCCCACCGAAAGCAGCGCGTCTGCTGTCGCGATCACCATCCCGCCAGCACCGCAGGCCGGTTCCTGCATGCGCATGAACCCCTCGCGCTCGATGACGTCGCTTCGGCCACCAATAGCGATCCCAGCCATCAGTCGCGAGACTGAGTACGGAGTGAAGAACTGGCCGGCCCGATCGTTACCGATACCCATCATCATGTAGGTCTCGCCGAGCACATCCGTCAAGTTGCCGGGGCATGGCAATGTTCCCGGCGGCAGCGCGTCATCGACACCAAGCCGGTGCTCGAACGAAAGTGTGAGCTCCCCGAACATCCGAGCAAACAGTTGGACTTCGGCAGGCTTGTATTTTCCGACGATATCCAGGTAACGCTTTTCGCGGGTATCGAACTGCGGTTTGTCCACGCGGTTGCTCAATGCGATGGCAGCCATCTCGACGAAATCGGCGAATACAGTGGCCGGCGGATGCGCATAGCCGAATTGCTTGATCAGTTTCACCAGTTCGGCCTGGTGCGGATCGGCTGCGTGCATGAATTTTCTCTCGGCGCTCTTGCGGCTCATGCTGCGACCTCGAGCCCTCGGAAAATCGATGATGACATGTTGCTCTCCAAATTGATGACGGGAGAGCACGCCCTACGGGAGTGATCCCGTAGGGGTAAAGAAGGTAGGCCGTGTGCGGCCATGGGTCGGTGCGTCGTAGACGCGGTAAGTGGAGGAGATGGTATTCGCGATACAGACGCCACTGCCTCCAAATGCGGCCCCGTTCAAGTACGCTTTGATGCACATGGGCAAGCATGCGAGATACCCACATTTACGCTGCACAAGCTTGTGGATAAGTCCCTGCCACCCAAGTCGAGCAACGCTCGAGGGCCGATGCTTATTTTTTAAGCACCTGGCGTTCAACGCAACCGGTTGTGCGGGGTTCGATGAAAAGAACCAGGAAACCAGTACGCTTTCGCCCCTTGCTAGCCCCCCCTCCGGCAGCATGGTTGAGATGGGCGCATCCGCCGCCTTCGACGAATCTACCGGGCACAAGCACCATGATCACTCGCTCCACACGCGCATCCGAGGACAGCCCTCGTGGTCTCCTCATTCTGGCGCTGGCCAGCCTTCGCGGTCCGAACGTTAACTAGTTCCGGACGGCAACACCTTATGTTTTGCTCAACCCCAACGACACTCAGCCAAGTTGCCGGCGAGCTGGTCGCTCAGCTCGCGAGCAGCGAGGCTTCGTCCTACCTCACAATCTTGGCGGTAGCCGGATTGGTTGTAGCGGCCGCGAACACCGTTCGACTGGTGATGTCTACTGTCCGGCGCTACGAGCGACGGCGCGCGGCGCGAATCATGCAGATGCGGCATCCCCACTGCCACGTCAGGCGTCTCGCCGACGGACATTGGCTGCTGATCGACAAGGACACCGGCAAGGTGTACATCCCGCCGCGGCTCGCGCATCCACCTATCGATGAATGGATATAGCCCTACCATGACGCCTTCGATCAGCCATTCGCCTCAAGACCCGCCGCCTCTTCGAAATCGCGCGCGTCAGCTCGAACGGCACTCATCTGCACGGACGGCTCGGGCTGCTAGAGTCGGCGACCAGTGTCGGACCGGAGGAATAGTGGCAGATTTGACGCCAGGATCGGACCGCTCGCGCTCGCCGTATAGCATTTCACAGGGCACGGCCGGGACCTCTCATCGGAGTGCCCAGCGACAACGAACGCGTCGCCAACCAAGGTCTCGTTCTCGGGCATCGTCATCCCGCTCGACCAGGTCCAGGAAAACCCCGCAGCCTTCGCGCGCCAGCTCGAGCGCGCGAAGATCAATCCGGGCTACGCGCAGTGCCTCTGTCGCGGCACTACCGCGCCGCTGCGTCTCCAGATCCGCCGATACGGTAGTCTGCTTCACCTCGCCGGTTGGCCAGATGAAGGGCCATTGCATGACCGCCACTTCTGTTCGTTCCACAAGGACCCGACCGAAGGCAGCAGCGGCGCGGGCAAGACCTTGCCGGGCATCGTGGCCACCGCGGTAGGCTTGCGAGCGAAGCTGGACGTAGCGCTTACGCAGCGCACTGTGGCCAGTGCTTCCAAGGGGCCTCGGCAAGCCGGCGCCTCCGCTACGTCGCGCCGCTCGGCGCCCCTCCTCGGCTTTCTGCAAACGCTATGGCAGGTTGCCGGGCTCAACCGCTGGTCCACCACCGACCGTGCGCGAAACTGGGGGGTGTGCAACGCCCGCATTCTCGCCGGCATCGGTGACGCCGTGATCAACGGCGAACCTGCAGAAGACGTTCTCCACGTCATGCGCAGATTCCAAGAGGCGGACCGGGCAGCGATCAACGCCGAATTCGACGCGTTCCTCCAGCGCGTCGGCCAGCGTGATGGCACGAACCATCGTGGCCTGGTCATCGGTGAACTCGCGGAGGTTGGCACGACTCCATACGGCCGGTCCATCTCCTTGCGCCAAAGCGCGAAGCGATACTACTGCAGCAGCGATTTGATTGCGCTAGCCGAGAAACGATATGCGCATGCCTTTCGTGCACAAGGCGACCGCGCGGCGCGCGTCGTCGCCATACTCGTGATCGAACGCACGGCCAAGGGCCATCACGTCGTGGTCGATCTCGCGGCAATGCTCTGCTCCTCCACCTACATCGGCTGCGACTCGATCCACGAAGTCGCAATGGCGAACCGTCTCGTCGCGGAAGGCCGCAGCTTCGACAAACCGATCCGTCTAGAAGCGGAGGCAGAGATGCTGCCCGACTTCGTTCTCACGGACACGGCGGCGCCGACGCACATCGAGGTCTATGGCATGAACGGCATGGCCGAGTATGAATCTCGCAAGCGTGAAAAGCAGCGCCTGCGAGTCGCGCGATGTATTCGGGCCGTCGAATGGAATATCGACACGACCGCACTCGCTACCGTGCAACTGCCGCCCATCGCGCTCTGGTCGGTCTTACCTTGATTTCTCGCCGGGACTTGCATGATGAACGTATCTCCCCAACCAGGACGTTTCTCATGCACGGTAAAGCACTGTTCCTCCAACGCGCAGTCTCTCGCACTGACCAGTGGGGTCCGCGATTCCCGACCCTCTCCATGGCCTGCCACCGGGAAGACTCGATCTCAGGTGGCCGCCAGATCGCGATCGCTGTCACCGACGCTGATGGAATGAGATTCGCCGCATTCACCAATTTCGGCGCGATACTTGAATTTCGAGCATCGTGGACCGAGCTGGAGCGTGCCGGCACTTGGTGGCACTACGCACGCGCCTGGCACTTCTGGGTGGTAGATACGGAAGAATCCGCGCTGCGAGTATTTCCTACCGATTTCGGCGGCCTTATGGTCACAGAATCGGGAAAAACCGGAGCTTCTGGGGCATCTGCGGCCGCTCTCATGACTCTCATTCAGGCTACTGAGCGGCGCGCATCTCGCATCTCATGCGGTCGATAATCCTTGGGAAGGAATACTCGCGCTTTTCTCTGTATTACCGGCGAGAAAAACCGGCAATAATGCCGGCGACGAGAAACTTACATCCTTCCGACAAATGATCGAACAGCTCTATCCCTGTGAGCACTGTGGCGGCCGGCCAACCGTCGGCCGGTCCCAGCGACTCGTAGATGGCGATGACAATCACCAATTCGATTTCGGCCAGTTCGGCCATCTCGCCGGCCCGCCACGTCTTGGCGACGTCCTGCCCCGTCCGCCGGAAGCACCGAAGACCGAGGCACTGGTCTGCATCTACTGCACTGCTTGCGGCATGTCGACGCAATGGGAACCGGTCGGCGATGACGAAACTGCCGCGAAGAATCGATGCGCAGCGACATGGATGCGACGCATGAGCCGGCCAGTGGCGTCTAGCGGCGATCTCCAGGGCCTGATCGAGAGGGAGCTCGGCGCATGTGACGCGCAGATGGTGCTCGACATGTTGTCGCGCGCCGAGGGGGACTGGTCCGAGATCGGCCCGATCTTCAAGATGTTGGCTCAACGGATCGTCGATGCAACCATTGTCACGTTCGACACTTGGCCGATAGCGCCAGTGCTCGATGACGCAAGCCGTTATCGAAAGCTCTTGCAGCTGGCAAAGTGGATCGAGGTTGATGGCGAAGACTACATCCAGTTTCCGAAGATTTATTCCCCGAACGAACATCGAGATTTTCTTTTCGAAGATCGAATCGCGACCGCTGTGGACGCTATGCCGGATCGAGATCGATGGTAATCGCCGGCGGAGAACTAGTACCGAACTAAATTTAGCCAAAACGGCTACGCCGAATAATTTCGATATTTTGAACTAATTGGCCGATTGAAAAAGAATCGTGCGACCCGCCTTCTCGGCCTCGTCCTGCTCGGCTTCATGGCCCACAAAACTCGCGCAATGCGAAAAAAAAGCCGGCTTGCGCCGGCTTAACGAGGTTTCTGGCGCAATCCGAGGGCCGTCGCCAGAACCTGAGAGACAAGCTCATCTTATCGAGCCCGCAGCGCTCGTCGTGCCCGTTACAGTGGCGATTTCTCGCTCCATTCCCAGGACTGCAATGCTCGCCTCGAGTACTCGATAACGATCGAGACTCATTCGCTGGACCGCGCCTTCTTTCGCGGTCCAGCGCACCGAGTAAGCGTCGCTAGTCCGTTCTCGCGTGTCGTGTCCGGCCAGGCCCAGAAGTTATCGCGACTCCGACGGCGGCACTTGGTCCCAGACGCTTGACTTCCGGCGGTCGACGGTACGCTAGCTCCGTTGGCCTCGCAATTACTTACCGAGGCTCCGACCTCACATAAATCAGCGAATGGGAACGAACCGAATGGGCTACATCAACCCGCTATTGAAGCTCTCCGCGACGCGCCAACTTCTCGAACTTCCCATCGAGTCTCGGCGCGCAATTGCTTCAGTGCTACGTGAACTGCGCAGCCAGGCGAATGCGGAGGCAGAAGTCGCATGGGCTCGGCGCAAGGGTCCAATGGCCGCCTACTGGCGCGCGGTCGCGACATACGCACGGCATTTGGCGCACGCCACGGCCAGCGCTCCGGCGCGGCCCGGGTTGCACTCGGCGCCATCACCTAAATCACCCGCGCGGCGAAGCTCCAGCAAGCAATCGGTATAACGCTTGCCTCGAAATGCCCAGCGCCGCCGCGGCGTGACTCTTGTTGCCGGCAGCAGACGCCAGCGCCGCGTTGAGCTCGTCGATCGTCGGCAGTGCCTTCCTCAGTTCCGTCTGTCGCGCGAACGTCGAAAGGTAAGCGTTCGCCTTTGACGGCCGGCTGTGGCCAGCCGCCTCGACAACCCGACGCTTCGCATCCTCATGGGCGCCAGGAGTCGGACGAGAAGATGAGCCTTTGATCGGTGCGGGAACCTCAGCTATCTGCTCATAGAGGGTCTGCAGGTACTGGTGACGCAATCCGTGGCTCGTCACGCCAATACCGCCCTTCGTTACACCATGCTTGGCGAGCACGTAGTAGTACCAGTCGCGCCACTGCTTCAGCGTTCGTCCTGTTGGGATCGTGGAACCGGTGACCCCGTTGCTCAGGCGCGCCGCCTCCTCGAGGATCGCGATCTTCCGCTCGATAGGAACCTCGCGCGGCCGCCCACCCTTAGTGCCTCGCGTGACCGTAAGCGTGCGAGGATTCCGCACGGCCTCCACCGGTCGCAGCATGAAGCTTTCCTCAACGCGTAGCCCGAAGGCCGCCTGTAGTTTGAGCTGTACCGCCGTGCATGGGCACGTCCCCGCGATTTCCTCGATCTTGCCGACGGCGTCGACGCCATTCGCCGCCCAAGATTTGTCCTCGGTCGCCACGTAGCTTCGCGCGAGACCTGCTTCGCGGCGGTCAACGTAATCGCCGAGCGTACCGACGAGATTGTCCTTGCCCATCCACTGCGCGAGGGCCCGCAGGTATGTGAGCTTGTTCTCGATCGTGCCACCAGACTGCCCGTCCTTGACCCAGCGCCCAACGAGGTACTCGACGTGCTTGGTTCTCAGCGACCAGGGCGTCTGCACAGCAAACCCGCCTTCGCGCAACTCGACGAACGCCTTGCAGATCGACGTCGCTCGGTATTCCTGAGTCTTGATCGACAGCGCGCGTTTGCTGATCCGCGTCGTGCTATGGATCTCGGCAACGTGTTGGTCGAACAGCACCAGCAGCGCGTCGCGCAATTCGGGCAACAGTCGATAGCGGCCCACAACAGCTCGAACGTTGAGGATCGCAGCCATCCTTCTACTCCTTGCGGCGGATGCCGCATTCACCTGGCGAAATTCCGCCGCCAATCACTGTCGTCAATTAATCGTGCCGAGCGCTGCATAGGTTCGCTGCGTCGGGCCATCGATCGCGCTATGCGGATCCAAGGACCCCATCCCGGGCAACGTGGCCACCTGTATCCGCGATCCCATCGTAGGGTGGAGAGCGACGCCGTCAAGGACACGTCCGCAGCGAGTAGGCAGTGCGCGGACTATTCCGCTGCGCCAGCAATCACCGCTCCGCGCGGACTATCCCCGCGTCAGCTGCCCTGAAGCGTTCCGCAGTCTTCTCGACGCCCCATAGACGTACACCTTTACCGCCCGGCGTGCGTCCCTACCTGACGCGCCGTGCGGTTCAACCCCGCCCATCGCTAACGCGATCGGCTTCGCCAGTATCCGCCGGCGCGGTCCTGCTGCTTCCTGTCCTTTAGCGATTCCATCCGATCAGCCCGCTGCATGGGAAGAGCATGCAATCCGACTGTCCATTCTGCTGCCGTGACTGACGCGGCCCGCGCTGCGCGCAAGCCCTCCGCCGATCATTTCGCGCCCGTGTAGCGGACGCGCTGCGCGAAGTCCCTCCGCCCAGGTCAGCTTCGTGGCTACCCTGCCAGCCTGACGCGTTCGCGTCTCGGCGTCGACCAACCTCGCGGTCGCCGGCGCCGGGCTATGTGCCGGGCAATTCCTGTTGCGCATTTCTGTTACGGCTGCGCCTACCGTTCGGTCTTCCAATCAGGGAATCGCGACACCGGTCTCTCCGGTTCGCAAGGCTTCCCCCGCCCCCAAGCACGTTCACGTCGGCCGCGGTGTATCGGGCTTCCTGAACGCACCCAGCTCGTTCGCTGAAAGGGCGTGAGCAGACGCAAGCGAGGACGCGTGGACTGTCCGGTGTCCGGTGTCCACATGTCCTCATTGCGTCCCATTGCGGCAAACCACCGCCAATCGTATGGATATCGCACTGTCCAGGGGTCCTCAAGGTGGACCACTGTGTACTTGATTTGCTTCAGAAAAAGGCCGCATCAAAGTGCGGCCCGGTCATTTCACTGCGCGGGAGGCCCAAGGCGGGCCAGAAGGAGGGGCGTGAGCGCCTGGCGCTCGAGTTCGATGCGTCGATGACGCGGTAGGTGATGTCAAGAATATGCCGAGATGTCACCTTCCACCGCGCGAAAGCTGGCGGGAAGCGCGCCGCTTTCCAAAACTTGACTTCGCTGCGCGCTCGATAGACTGAATTACGCAATCTCGGACTTTATCCGGGAGTTTGAACGACTCGTTCGAGCAATCTCCCACCGTATCTCCGACTTCGGCGGCAGCGAATCTCAATGTCCGACTTTATCTAGGACATTTTGCCGATGCCGCCTCGTTGTCCGGGAACAGGTTCGAGCATGTGCCTTCCATTTCAACCTATCGACCGAAGGAGTCGCCCTTGAAAACTGCAGTCTTTGCTATCGACGTCGGCTACGGCAATACGAAATACGCGCACCGTGCCGCAAACAACGCCGTCGCATCCGGCATGTTCCCTTCCCTGGCGCCACTGGCAGCGAGCCGCGCAATCGCCGGCTACGGCGAAAGCGTCCTCGCCGCACGCACGGTCGCCACCATTGTGGTCGACCAGGTCGAATACGAGGTCGGCCCCGACGTCTCGCTGACGGCCGCATACGGCCACACCGGCCGCGCACTGGCGGACGACTATGTCTTGTCCGCCAACTATGCCGCGCTGCTGTTCGGCGCGATTCACTTCGCCGGCGTCGACCACATCGAGCGACTCGTGCTGGGTCTGCCGGTTCACAACATGAAGAAGTATTCGGCCGAACTCAAGGAGCGTTTCACCGGGCAGGTGGATTTCGGCGCCGGCCGCGTCACGATCGACAAGGTCATGGTGATCCCCCAACCCCTCGGATCGCTCGTGCTCGCTTCGAGCAACCGTCAAGGTGGGTTTGGTCGCGATGTCGAACACCTCGTTGTCGACGTGGGCTACTTCACCACCGATTGGGTCTACGCGAATGGCTTCACGATGGACGACAAGCGCAGCGGCGGGATGCCCGGAGGCGCGTCGCAGATCTACCAACGGATCGCCGCCCTGATCGCGCGCGACCAAGGCGATGCAGTCGAGGACATCGAGCGCATCGACAAAGCGCTGCGCGAGAAGAAGCCCTTCTTCTTCTATGGCTCGGACATCGACCTCGAGCCCTATCTGGAGATGGCGCAGCCACTGATATCCGGCGTCGTGAAGGAAATGCAGAACAACGTCGGTCGCCTGGCGAACGTCCGGTCGATTATCCTGTCAGGCGGAGGCGCTGCGCTCTACGCGGCTGTCATCCGGCGCGCGTTCCCGCGCGTCTTGATCGAGGTGATCGACGCGCCGTGTCTGGCGAACGTGCGAGGCTTTCTCCTGGTCGGTGAGTCCAGTCTCACCCGCGAGCGGCGTTAAGGAGCCGGCATGAGCGACAAGATCGAGATGACCATCACGATCAACGAGCTCGTGTCGCCGCTGCTGTTCGAGCGGTTGAGCTCGTGCGCCTCGGCCCGCCGACGGGCCGCCGTGCTCAAAGCATTGGCGGAATCGGCGTTGCGGGCAGAATTGATCGGGCAAGTCGCGCCAGTCCCGCCGCCGCTGGCCGCAGTAACCTCACCCACGCCTCGGCAAGAGGTACCGGTACGCCCGGTTAGTACGCCCGAGAACGACGAATTGAGGGTGCTCCGCGTAGGCGACGGTACCAACGACCGAACCAGCTTCGACGACGCGCTCCACGACCAGCTCGGCGCGTGGACGTGACGCGCAAGCAGCTCGCCGAATCCCAACTAGCTTTCCTGACAAACCTGAGAAAATAGCGATACGAGGACGGTGTTCACGACGCGTTTGGCGCCCTGCACCGAAAAACAAGGAGAAGAAAGTGCTGGAACTGATCGAATGGATCCGCAACGGGGAACTGATTCACAAACTCGCGTCCCCCTACTTCTGGCTGGCAATTGCCGCGACCGCGATTGCCGCTGAATACTTCGTCAAGGCATGGCACGCCCGCGCGGCAAAGGGCCAAGGCAACAAATGAACGGAATCACCAGCACTATCTCGACTATGGTTTTGGGGTTCCGGGCACTTCCGTTTATCGTGCGCCGCATTCTCCTTGTTTTGGGGTATTCGGTGACCTTCGCCTTTGGCGCTTTCCTGCACAACCGGGGCGTCGGCGACCTCGCCTTTCTGCTTCTCCTCGTCGGCGGGATCGGGACGTTTTGGGCCGGCGGTGTCTGGCATCTGGTCAAATTCGGGCTCCTGCTGGCGCTGCTCGTCTCGCGCGACTGAAAAAAAAGCGGCTTCCCGAAGGAAGCCGCCTGTCGCCATGTTTAGTGCTGTCGGCTCTTCGCCTTTTCTTCGAGCCAAGCCATACAGAAGTCGACCGCCGGTTGAAAGGGTTCATCCCGCAAGACGTACCGATCCTCACCTTCCAGCAGGCGATCGATCACGTCGAAGCGGGGACCTTGAAGGAAGTCCGCAGCACCTTCAACAGATGACGAGACCGGCACCTCAACGATCTCAAACTCATCCAGCACAAGTCGAAACGAGCCCATCATTCACCTCGTGATGTAGCACGGCGCGACACGGCCCAGTGGGGACGTGTCCCCACCGGGTAAGAAAAAGAAAACGCCGGCTATCGCCGGCGTCAACGTCACATTGCAGCGTGCATCCCGCCACCGCGGATCCGCGTCAGATTAAGCTTCCGCGTTTCTTCGCGCGCCAGTTGCTTGGCGCGCACAAGGTCACGCTGTTGCTCCCGCCGCTGATACTGCAACTTCCACACATCGCAGAAATCCACGCCTTCGACGACCGACTTAACGATCGAAACGCGCTTTCCCCCCTTGCGGATGCGTTCAGCAAGGACGTTCGCGTGATGCTCGCCTGGTCGATAGCCGCGTCGCTGGTCAAGCTTGTCGCGATCGGCGTAGATGATCACGTGGTCGTAGTCATCCCAGGTGATGTCGGCGTGCTCGAGACCACCGCAGTTCAGCAGGCAACGTACTTCAATGCGGTTCTCGAAACTGGCGACCACCGCAAAACCCGTTTCCGCGCCTTCGACGAGTGCAAGCGTGCGAGACCGCCTCGTATTGAGCAGAACCGACGCACCGAAGCTGCCAGTTGGCGCGCTCATCTCAAGCTTCGCTCTCGACGTTCCCTTTTTCGTGAGAAATGGAACCTTCTCGCCTTCGCGCGTCAGGTAGGTGCGATGAATCCGCATCGGTTTCCCTTCCCTCGATCGGGCACGCTGAAGCATTACGGGAAACGTTCCCTGCTTCATGCCGAAGGCATCGATGTACGGCATCCCGGGATGACAGCGCACGTCGCGACCGATCCAGTCGACCTGCAGCCCGGGGATCCTGCTAGACAGGTATCGCCAAACTGCAGAGTCGGCAGCCACCGGAGCCGCGCCGTCCCACGCGGCCTGCAACTCACGACGCTTCTGCTCGTCGCTTTTCTCAGGCCGGACCATCACGGGCCTGGCCTTGCGCACTACCGAGGGAGGAATCCCCCCGTGGTAGTTGCCAGTCTCGAGCTCGTAGTAGATTTCGCGATACGGCTTGCCCGTCACTTCGTGGATCAGTTCCACGCCCGAGCCGCCCTTCACACAACGTGCACAATGCCACCCGCCGTTTGGGTCTCTCTCGGCGGGAAAAATTCGGAAAGTCTCCTCCCCTTCGCAAATCGGACATGTCCACCACCGCCCTTTCCCACTCAAAAATCGGGAGTCGATGTAGTGGGGAAAGATGTTCGGCCAGTCCAGGTTCGCGAGAACCAGTTTCTTCAGCTCGCGCATGATTCGTCCTCCATCCGCCCGAAGGCGGAAACGCGTGCGGCCATCACTCGGATGGCGAGCACAGATGGGTCACCAAAACTTTCGTCCGCAGTGGTCTCCAACATCACGTCGGATTGACGCGACACGGACAACTCCGGGTAGGACGAAAGCGAAAAGCACTTCACGTTCAAGGATTTCTCCAGTTGGACTGCGGGGTTTTCGATGCCTGAGACAGGCGCAGAAACGCTTGCTCAACGAAGCCGCGCGTCAGGGCGCCGGCTTGGTTCAGCAACGTCGACGAAACAGGGCGATGCGGGAGGGGGGGAAGGCAACGTGTGGCGGGCCCGAGGGCGCGCCACACGCTGAAGGTGAGAAGAAACGGGAAGAGAAAGCGCAGCGGTGAGCCTTTACGGGATCAACTCTGCGTCGAACATTTACTTAGGGTCGGATTTAAAAGGGGATGTCGTCATCCAGTTCTTCGAAGCCGCCACCGCTGGCCGACTCGCTCGGACGACTGGAGCCGCCACCGCTGCTGCGCGTGCCTCCACCACTCGAGGCACGGCCACCATCGCGCGCGGTGTCGCGGCCGCGGCCGTCGCCCTGACCAGCACGGGCACCACCGGATCCGCCGGCGAACCCGTCGTCGCCGCCGTTGCTGCTGCCCGCGCCACTGCGGCCGCCAAGCATCTGCATCTGGTCAGCGACGATCTCCGTCGAATAGCGATCCTGGCCATCCTGCCCTTGCCACTTGCGCGTGCGCAGGCGCCCTTCGATATACACCGACGAGCCCTTCTTCAGGTACTCGTTGACGATCTCGGCGAGCCGGCCGAAGAACGCCACGCGATGCCACTCGGTCACTTCCTTGAACTCGTTGGTGGCCTTGTCCTTGTAACGATCGGTCGTCGCGATACGGATGTTTGCCACCGCGTCGCCGCTCGGCAGGTAGCGCACTTCGGGATCGGCGCCGAGGTTACCGACGAGGATAACTTTGTTAACAGATGCCATTCAGAACTCCTACTTAGTAATTGACCACAGCCATTTGTCCCACATGACTTGCTGGCCGTTTTTCATAATGGGTGAACCGTCGTCTCCAAATGCAGCGACCTTGATCTTGCGAAGGCGCTTCACCGAGACCATGTCCCCAACGCTGCACCCACACGTGTTGATCGCATCTTTCAGGCCCTCGCCCTGGAGTACCCGAGCTCCGTTACGCGTATCGAGGTGCATGGCGAAAGACTTATAGGTGTCAGGCCCGCCTGGGCGCCGATTGGGGAACTCTTCCTCGCCCCAGGACGTAATCCGACCTTTGACTGCAGCTGAGTGGCTTACGTCACCACCGGCATCACGCAGACCGCCCAACCGACCGGGTTCTCTCGCCGGCAGTGCGCGGTGCCGCTCGCGTTCGGCAGGAACTGCCGGCTGCGGCTCATCCACCGACTGGAGCACCCGCGCAAGCGGGACTGCAGGGGTAGAAGCACGGGTAGAAGCGGGAGACGATACCGTAGACGTCGGCAAGCTCTCACGGCGAATCGCAGTTGCGATTGCGTCCTTCAGCGGAGCCGAGTGCTCGTGGATCAACGCCCAATGCGGCGCCAACGCCGGCAGGATCTTCGTACCGAACATGGTGTCGCCAGGCGTCTCGTCGAAAGCCGGTTCGAACTCGACCACACAGTCGCCCTCGTCGACGAACAGGTGGGCTACCCCCCCGATCGTCACAAACGTCTCGTTGGACGCGCCCGTGCCCACCGTTCGTTCAGTTGGCCCGGATGACGTCGACGAGGGTGCAGTCGAGTCGCGAAGGCCACCAGGAAACGCCTGCGCGAGCATGCGTGTGATGAACATCGCTACACCGCCCATTGCCCCTCCAGCGATAGTTGACCGCTGCACCAACGCTTGAGCCGATCGAAATCGTAGTTGAGAAGGGGCACGTCGCGGATCGCATCCTGCATCGCACGTGGACGCACACGACCAAGGGCACAGACGACCTGGTACGGAATCGCTCCCGTCCAAAGCTCCATGATCCAGCCGAGCGTCGCGTAGTAGTCGTCCTTGTCGACCGGACGGTTGCACATCCGATGATGCAGAATCTCCGCGCAATCGATCAACGCCTCGGGGACGTTGTCGCTATGCCTGCTGTCGAGCGCGAAAAACACGACCGCCTCAGCGAGCTTCTCCCGAACATGAGGCTCCCAGAGGTCGGGGTGCGGCAGCGGTTCGGGTTTAACAGGAGTGTTGAAAATCGGCGATGCGCTGCCAAAGATGTCAAGCTGCCAACCAGCCACTTGTGGTTCCATGAGCGTGCTCCGGGTTACGACCGGGCACCTCATTCCCCTTACCGGGAACGTGGTTCCCGGTGGGAGATGGGGTGACCGTGCGAATCGCTTCACACGGCCGGACTGGGGCGACTTACTTCGTGCCCATCTTCATTGACTGCGCACTGGTCGAGCTCGACCTAGCCTTCAGGGGGATGACGACAGCGGACTTCGCGTACTGGCGTTGTGGGGCGGGCGGGACCTTCACGTTGGAACGTGCTGGTCCAGTTTGACTGCGCTCCACCTGTTGCGGAGCGTTGTCTAATTCCCGACCATCGGCGCTATCTCGTTCGCGCGACTGCGGCTCTTTCTTGGAGCTGCTTTTGAGATAGCCAACTGCTGCCACGACCGCGAACACGGTGACGATGATCGAGTGCGCGGCGATATAGAGCGCCAAACACAGCGCGAGGAACTTGCCGGGCGATTTAAACGCGCCGAGGAACAGGGACTTCAACATGCTTCTCTCCAGAGAAAATTGAACAGTTGGATGCCCGGACGGTGTCCGGTGGTTTCGATGCTCGGGGCGAGCAAGGAAATCGGCGCGAAGCGCTTTCGTCCGCGACCAGGTGGTCAGCGCACGAAATCGCTCAAGGCCGATTGAAAGGAAGTTGCGGGCTGGCCGCGAGATGACAGAGCCGGTGGGCTCAGATAGGTCGATGCGTCAGGAACGCGAATTAAAGGCAGGGTATCCCGCGTTGCTGCGGGGGCGGCCGCGGAATGCTAGCCAATCAAGTACAGCTTTGGCCACACAACCACAACGCAACCGGTTGAGGGGCAAAACCGCGAATGCTACCGAAAATCGTATAGCTTTCTCCGGAACTTGACTTCGAATAACCCGAGGCAGACTGGATGCGTCACTTCAACACATAGGACGCATCCACATGGTCTGGTCAATCATCCTTCTCTGCGGCGCATGGGCACTATACAAGCGGTATACCCAATCCCACACGCGCCACCAATCCAAACGCCCGGTAACGCGCGCCCAGGCATCGGGCGAGGCAGGCGAGGCGCGCGTGAACGCGGAGCTGCGCCGAATCCTCGCCCAAATCTGCGGTTCGGACTTCTACGTTCACCCCACCGCGCTTCTGCTTCTTCATGCACCGGGCAGCGAATTTCCGACCGCAGAGGTCGACCACCTCGTGATCACCCCGTTCGGCATTTTTCTAATTGAGACGAAGAATTGGGCCGGTGCGATCTTGCCCGGCCGGACGCCCGATCAGGTCATTTGCCACCTTCCCGGGGGCGAGCTCGACGAGCGCCGCTCTCCCATCAGCCAAAATCGAGCAAAGGTCGCGTTCCTGCGCGGCACGTTGCCGGCGACGTGGAGCGTGCAAGGCCTCGGCATCTTCTCCCACGATGCCTGCACCCTCTCCGCTGGGCTACCGCTCAGCTTGGTGGCGCTTCGGGACCTCGAATACTGGCTGCGGACGCAGCGAGAACGCCACGTTAGATCGCGGACCCCGAACATCAACGTCTTGGCCGCCTGGAACGTTGTGCGCCGGCTGAGCGTCGACGACCCGACCGGATCGGCTCTTTTGGCACATCGCTATAAAGTTGCCAGGAATTCATCCGTAAACCTATGACCGCCAGTTTACATTTCATATCAACCTGTAACTTTTGGTTGCAGGTTTCCGAAGCGCGTTATTTCTACGAAAGACACATTGTTTCGTGCAGCTTTCCAGGCATGACGCCGAAAAGGGCCGCGTAAGCTGGTGCACACCCCCAGGTGTCGACTCCGTAGGACGGGCCATGCGCTGGTCCGCTTCACTGCCTAACCCGTGCCAGGGAAGGCCCCAATCAGCTGGAGAGAGCTTTGTCCAAGAAATCGCCGAAAACGCCCGAAGACGACGAGGGCTTCAACCCGACCGTACCCGATAATCCCACGTCCGAAGGGACGGACCTCGATCTTCCCGCGACCTTCGCCCATGTCCCGGACAAGCTCGAACTCAGCACGGCCGCCCGCGAACACTTCAGCGAGCTGCCCGAAACCCTCGTTCGCAACATCATCCACGAGACCGAGGAAGTCGCGCATTCCACGCGCAAGATCCTGCAGGAGCATATGCGCATCGGCGGCAACTTCGCACACATCCATGCCTCCGTGATCGGGCATTACGTCAGCACGATGGGCGATACCCGACAGGTTCGGAACATGGCTGCCGAGATCGTCTACGCCTTTCTCACCAAGCTGTTCCGGAAGTCGAAGTCGTCGGTCAGCCTGTACATTCGGTGCTACAACAAATTCTCGAACAACATCGGCGCGGTCGAAATACTGACGATCAGCGACATGTCCTTGCTCGTCCACAATCATATCGGCGACGACATCGTCGGAAAGGTGATTGACGCCAAGCGTGAGGACCCCACACTCACCAAGAGCGAAGTCAGCGCACTCATCGCGACGCTCAAGGAACAGATTGCCGGAAAGGACAACAGCATTGAAGAGGCGACGTCGCAGCTGGCAACAACGGTAGGCCGCTTGGACGACGCTCAGCGGGAAATCGACCGCCTCTCGGCAGAACTGACGGGCGTCCGGCAAGAGCAGGCCCGAGAAAAGACCAAAGCGCAGGAGACCCAGGTTTCGCTGGCCTCAACTGGTAGACAGGTGAGCACGCTGCAACACACGATCGCTACGAAAGAACGCGAAATCGAGCAACTCACGGCAGAGGTCAGCAAGCTTCAGTCGAGTCCGGTGAAGACCGAAGTACCGGTGCCCACACTGCCGGAATCCTATACGAACCTCCAAGACGCCTTGAAAGATAAGCTTGCCGAGCTCGAGGCAACGTGCACCCAGCTTGAAGAAGCCAAAGGGCGGCTTTCGGATCTCGAAGCCCGGGGGCGCGAGCACCAAGCGTCAATCGAAGCGGGTGAGGTACTGGAGAAGAAGATCCGAGGACTGATCGACTCTTTCAGCTCCTTCGTTCAGGACTATCACAGCGCTCAGCTGCTCGCCACCGCAGACGGAAATCGCGCGCGCTTCAAATCATTGTTCGAGGCGTTCGGCGACCTGATCGGCAAGTTCCATGGCGAGGTGATGGCGGCCGCTCGCGCCTGATAAGTTTGGGCCACGAAGCAATGCTGTGTAGTTGAAGAGAGACAAAAAGAATGGAAAAGAAGAATTCGCGAGAGACCTATCGATCGATTGAACGACTGTATGTACCCAGTTGGTTGGCCGATCGCATCCGCGAGACCAATTTTGACCTGGTCGACCAGATGAGATGGTTACTTGAAATGGATGGCGCCTTTAACGACATCCTGGCCGTCGAGCGCAAAGAGATCGATCACGTTAAAAACAACGAAGAGTCGTTGCGAAATCTGCTGCGCGCGCCCTTTCTGATGGTCGCCCCAACACTCGAGTCCGTGGAAGATTGGCGATGTCTCGTCGACGACACACCAACGACCCTCGCTGTTGACCAATTGATTCGCAAACTGCCAGAGCTTGACGCGCTCGCCAAGCTGTCCGTCGAGCACTACAACCGGATCTTCCTTGACCTGGTCACGAGCGTCATCCACATCAGCGTGCTGGCAGCGCCCCTTCTCGGGATCACCACCGAGGTTGCTTCCTATCTCGTGTCGGTGCCAACGTACAAGCTGCGAATCGCACTCGGCAAAATGAATGGCCTGCCGCTCTTCCGCTGGCGCTTCAACTCGCCGACGTTCTGGTATCAGTTCACGGCCAGCAAGCTGACCGACGAGATGGTGGCACACCAGATCATGGCGACGTCGCCTATCAGGATGAACAGCTCACACGGCAAGGCCGGCTGGAGCGAGTTGCGTTTGCCACGCGACAAGAACGAAACCTACGCGAGCGCCTTGATGGCATACGGGTGCCGCGCTTCGACAGCGGCCAGCTTGTTCCGCTTGAATCAGAACGCAATGCGGCAACGTTTCTTCGAAATGCACGGCACCAGCTCGCCGTGCGGGAACACGCCCAACTCGCTCACGTGGTTCGTCGAAGCGCCGACCAACCGGCTGCACGGAACGATCTTCACTTGGCTATATCGCGCGGCACTCGCCGCCGGCGCAAACGCGCCGCAAGCGCTGATCGCGACCAACGACGTCTACCAGCAGATCTTCGGCGGCCAGCACGCGATTTCGGTCGACCGCGGATGCAACCTGACACGTGCAATGGCGGCAGACAACCGCCTCACGATCGCGCCGTGCCGCACCTGCCGAACTGAATATCTCGTGAGTAACAACGAGACGAAGATCGAGATGCACCATAGTTTCGACTGTCCGGCCTGCACGGGACAGCTTGGACTGAAACGCCGGAGCGCCAAAGCGAGGGTTCGCAATGAAGCACAGTAAAGATCACGCGGGGCGTGCACTGCCGGACCTGCCCTCCAGCGTGATAGTCATCAACGCGGATCACCGGCCGCAATTCGCTTGGTACGACGCCGAAACCGCGCAGTACTACTCCGAAGCGGATGGAAAGGTCATCGTCGACGTACGCGCCGCGATGCCTTGGGCCGCGCTTAGCGTCCACTAGCCAGACTATGGACGATCTCGCCTACCTCGTTGCGGAGAGCAACGCTGCCTGGCTCGCCGGCCGCGGAGACGGGCGATTCGAGCGCTACGAACGGTTCTATCGGGTCGAGCGACAGAGGCAAGCCGAAACATTCGAGCTCGAGCGCGCCAACGAAGCATACCCCTCGTGGATCGGGAGCCAACCCCCAAGGGCGCTCGCCATGCTTACCAGGCCGTGGTTCGGGAAGGTGCTGGTCGCACTTACGTGCATGTACGTCGGGGCTCAAGTCGTTCCTGTCGTGTCGTTAGCGATGCCCTACAAGTCGACAATGTTGCTCGGCGCGATTTTCCTGGGCTTGCGGGTGTTCCATTGGAGGCGCCGGCGCGCAAGATGATCACCAAAGCTCAATTCCCGCCCGATGGCGGGATTTTTTTTCCGATCGCCATTAAGTGCGGCGAAATCTGACCGTAATTTAGAATTGGCGGTTTTTGGGCTCGCCCTAGCCATTTCGAAGACTGGGCCGTCGGCCGCGCGAACTTGACTTTGCCGCCGCGCCGATAGGATGGATTCAAGGGCTCGCAAGGTGCGCGCCCCAACAACAATTCGAGGACCAAATATGAAGAAGTTTACGACCATCAGCGTCTCGGCGATCTCCGCGGCAGCCGTTCTCGCACTCGCAGCCTGCGGCGGCGGCGGTGGTGACAGCGGCAGCGCCAGCTCGAACACTGGATCGAGCAGCAACAACCAGAATCCGTCCAACCCTGGCACCCCATCGACGACCGTACCGGGCACGCTCGACAGCGCTCAGTATCCTGCCGGCAGCGCGCAGCTCGCCGCACTGAACCTGCTGAACCAGTACCGCACTCAATGCGGCTTCCCGGCGCTCAAGCAAAACACGGTGCTTGATCAAGCTGCGCAAAACCATGCAAAGTACATCGGCCTCAACGGCGTCGTCACTGACACCGAAGTATCGGGGAATCAAGGCTACACGGCTGCCAGCTACACTGATCGCGCGGTGTTGGCCGGGTTTCCGAGCAATGCCATCGGCATTGGCGCGAGCGGCGCAGGCAACGCTGTCTTCACGAGCAATTTCAACGCTCCGCTCGCTGGTCAACAGTTCGTGAACGCGCTTCTCGGTGGTGCCTACCACGCGGTCATTGCCACGTTCCCAGTCGACAACGCGGGCTTCGGGGAGTTCGAGACTCAAGCCGCTTCCGGATCCTTCACGTTTACCGAGTCGTGGCAGTCGATCAGCATGTATAGCAATCAGACACAGCCCATCCAGAATAGCCCGATGATGTTCCCGTGCGACGGCGTGTCCGGCGTTCCCTACCGCGGTATCGGTGAAATTCCGACACCCCCGAACGTCTCTTCGTCCGGCTGGGGAACACCAATGCCCGTGATGGGCAACCTTACCGACACGGTCGTCATCCAGTCCGCGTCGGTTACAGGGCCTTCGGGAGCAGTGGCCGTCCAGATCCTCAATTCAGATACGGACCCGAACAAGCTGCTTGGCAAGTACCAGGCCGTGGCCTATCCAACGGAGCCGTTGCTGCCCAACACGACGTATAGCGCAACAGTAACGGGCACGATCAACGGCAAAGCATTCTCGCGGACAGCCAGTTTCACAACCGCAAACGCCGGCAGCTGATTCGGCGTCACCACAAAGAAAAAGCGCCCACGCGGGCGCTTTTTTTATTGCTTGCCGGCTACTAGTGATTGCACTGACCACTACTCGCACCCGCCGGACTTACCGACAAAGTGTCCACCGCGCCGTTTGCCGGATTGATGAAGCAGAGGACAGCCCAAATATTCTGCTGACTGCATGCATTCTGATTGTTGTACCACGGCCCGGTCCAGTTGCCCGTGAACACCTTGTCACCCCGGGGGCCGAAAATATAAGGCCAATTGGGATTTACGCCTGGGATAGTGCTCCAGTCTTGCCACGCGGTCGCCTGCCGAAACGGAGCGTTGCTCGTTATCGATTGACTGGCCGAATTGAGCCTTTGCATGTCCGCCGCTGTTAGCGTGTAGTTGTTCGCCACAGCCGTACAGACCTGATTCGGGTCGGTGATTGGCGGGGGGGGAGTCACATGCGGCGTGCATGTCGGCTGGGTCCAACTCACACCGGTCCACGAAGACCCCGCAATCGTGTCGAAACCTGGCGGGCAACTCGGCGGAGCGGAATAATTGCACTGTGGTTGAGACCACCGCGAGCCCTGCCACACGGACGCCGACACGGTCGTCCAGCCTGCGCCTGCCTGGCACTGCGGTTGAGGGATCGCCCCATTGCGCAAAGGCGTCGCACACGTCGAGTCCTGGTAGCCTGGTGTGCATGGGATCGGCGCGCATGCCTGACGCATTCCGATATACGCACCAGCCTTGTCGTAGTACGGATACGAACGAAGTCCGAACCCCGGCTGGCACGACCCGTCCGCGAATGCGCTGGTCGCGCCGATCGACAATAAAACCGCCACTACCCACCTCATCCAGCTCTTCACTTCCTTCTCCCTCAATACGAGCAATAGGTTTCAACGACGGCCGTGCCGCCGATCCCGCTGCCATTGCCGTCCGTGATAAACACTGTCCACGGGCCGCTGCCCGAGGCTGAAACATTCACTGTCGCGGTCGGATCCACATAGAAGCTCACCGGACTGAAGACGATCTGCGGGGTACCGCCGGTCGCGCAGTTGGGCGCCGGAACACCCCACCCGTTCTGGACCATGAAGTAACCTTGCCGAAGCGCCGGACCGCCCGTGGGCAGCCACACGTGATCCATACATGTCAACTGCAGGCCACGCCCGTCGCTGTTTTGCGCGATCGCGCCATTGACCGGGCACGAGGCTCGTGGCGTTGCGATCGCGCCAGGGATGATCGTCTGCGTCACTTGCAGCTGGCCGTTCACGATGCTATCGCCGGTCGAGATTGGCCCCGGCGCTGAGCCATCCGCTGTCTGGACGGCCAGCGTCCCGGGCGACCTCACTGCGTTGCTGACCGCAACGTTTGACGCGGCGAGCGTCGGCGCTGCAATCGTCCCGCTGGCATCGATGCTGCCAACGTTGTGCAGATCGACGCCGTTGACGTCTTGGCTCCCAGTCCATTTCAGAGAACCGTCCCGGCGGATGAACACTGAATTGCCGTCCGACGAAGGGCCGTTTGTCGCCATCACTACCGCCGCGGGCGCGCCAGGCACCGGATTGCTTGCGGTCCACGCGCCATTGAGACCTCGAACAACAGTCGCATTTTGCGTCGTCGAGAAACCGAAGGCCGCCCCTGCCGCCTGGGCGACCAGCCCCGCGCCGGCGACGTCCGGCTGGCCGAGCCTCGTCACCGGCTTCGACGAGTAGAAGACGTAGCTCACCTGGCACGACGTCGAACCGGTAGAGCAGCCGTCCGGCCCGACGCTCATCTGCACCAGGTAGCTGCCACCCCAAAACGGGCCAGCCGCGTAGTCAGCCTTCAAATAGCCGCCAGCGCGCAGCTCCGCGAACGTGGGCGGTGTTATCGCCGTCGACCTGTCGCCGACCATCTGCGCCACCAGCGTTCCGTACTTGTCCGTTACCCACCTCGACAACGCAGCATTGATCACCGCCTCGTTCTGCCCTTCGACGCTCAACACGTCGTGCCGGCGCTGCACGACGTCCCGCTGGATGCCTTGCAACGTCAGCAGCGCCGCGGCGACGAGCACGATCACGGCTTCAATGAGGCTCATCGCTGGCCCTCAATTGTCTTTCGTCGCGTACATGACGATATTCGCGGTGGCGCCGGCCGAAGCACATGCGGTCGCCGCCGTGTTCGAATCGTACGTCGTGTTCGGCCCGGAAATCGTCGTGTTGTTCACCTTGACCTGCGTGTAGGTAGCTGCAATCGTGTCGGCCGCCAACGCGCAGACCGTTGCCGGAGTGGGGTAGGTCACCGCGATCGCGTCATTGGTTGCCGTCACCGTGGCGGCGGCTGCGGTGACGGCACCGCCGAACAGCCCGGTCAGCGCTCCCGACGTCTTGTTCAGTCGCCGGCCTGCCGTATCGAATGCCCGGTTTAATGTCAGGGACTGCATCGTGACCGCCGAGAAGTCGACCTCCGCCGCGGTGGCGTCCTGAATTCCGCTGCGGAAGTACTGCGCTTCACTCTTGAACTGGAGCGCATGAATTCGGTCCATCAGGAACCCACGGCCCATGTAGACGGCCAGCGCAATCAGCGCCGCGGCCGCCATCACCCCGGCGGCTTCAACGAGCGAAAGCTCACCCTTCTGCTTTTTGAGACTCTTCCCGAAGTACGGGCGTTTGCGGAGTTGCGGCTTGTTAGTCCCTTTCATCAGTACGGCTCCTAGTATTTCTGGTTGATTGAGGTAGAGGCCCCGTCGAAAGCGACGGCCCCCGTTGCAAAGTACGAGCCCAGGCCGAAGACAAGGAACGCCAGGACTGCCGCGCCTAGCAGCACGTAGTGCGTGACCTTTGCATTGCGTCGAACGGACTCGACGACGCGCCCGAGCGAGCTGTGCCCGAGACTCTTCACCGACTCGACGAACTGATCTCGGCCCGCTGCGTCTGTCAGGATGTCGATCGTCGTCTCCGAGAAGATGCCGGTATCCAGCGCCTGCATCGGTTCGTCAGGCTGGGCGGTCAGCCGCCTGCTCATCTGCCGGAGATGCCAACGCATCCACGGATCCGCGGCTCTCTCGAGCTTGCTGAGCGCCGCGCGCAGCGTTAAGCCCGAGTCGAACAGACCAGCGAGCGAGACAATCAACAACGCCGCACGTAAATCCCGGCGATTGCGCCACATCAGCGGCATCGCATCGACCTTGTTTCTAACCGTCCCCGTCCATCGCTTCAGCGTTTGGAAGTACCCCAGAACCATTCCTGTGACCACCAAACTCGTCAGCCACCAGTAGTCCGCGCAGAACGTGTCGAAGGCATATACGAACTTGCCAAACGGCGACCATCTTTCGAGCGGCCTGACATCCAGCGTCGCCGGCAAAATCTCCGAGCCGAAAAGCACGCAGAACGCGTAGAGATAGACAAGCAGGAAGGCCGGATACGCCATCTCCACCCAGGTCATCGTGGACAACACACCCTTCGCGTGTGCCGCCATCTCGGCGAGTTCAAGCCCGCGAATCGCCGCATCATCGCGAGGCGATTCGCTCGCGAGCTCAAGCAGCACGAATTCATCGTTCGGGATGAACGGTTTCATTGCGGTCGCAAAATCGTCGCCGGCGCGCATGCGTTGGGCGATCTTCTGGAACGCCAACCACGACAAGTTTTTCCGCGATCGATGGCGCTGCTCGAGCGTATCCAATCGCTCGAGCAGTGTCTCGCTGTTACGGAGGCCTTTTTTAGCGACATCGAGACGGGTTTCGCGATAGAACATCTCCCGCATCGCTTTGAACCGCCATGTTGAAATGCGCAAGCGTTCCTTCGGAGGGAGCGTCCTGAAGATGCTATAGACGAGCCCCTTGATCACGTCGCACTCCTGGCAGACGCACTTGGAGACAGCTGGTATGCGTCGAATGCGCACATCGATTCGTCTATAAATCTCGGATCGATCAGGCCTTGCGATGCCTTGTACAACGCATGCTCGTAGACGGTCTTACCCGTCATATCCGCGTTGGCGAAATCAGTCGCTCGACTCGTCCGCCATACCAACTCCGCGCCTCTCCAGTCACGCTTCGCGACGCACGCGAGAAACTCAGGTGTGGGCCGGTACAGCTCCATCGCAAGCGTCTGCCCTTTGATGCCCGCGGCAACCTTGCCGGCGCGCGTGAACAGCCCGGGACGCCTGCAATGCTCGCAACCATCCTCATCTCGGCACGCCATCGTTGACGTGTCGAGCCCGAATTTGCCCTCGAGAGTCGTGATCTGCGTGGGCGACAGGACATCGCGTGCGGGGCGCTTGCAATGCGGGCAGAGCTTCGGAATCAACTTCTGGTTGCCAACGGCGTTCAAGAAGCTCCCCGATGCCACTTCGTCCATCGGCAACTTCAAGCGGC
Source organism: Burkholderia sp. Ax-1720 (assembly GCF_011753035.1). NCBI lineage: Bacteria > Pseudomonadati > Pseudomonadota > Betaproteobacteria > Burkholderiales > Burkholderiaceae > Burkholderia > Burkholderia sp. Ax-1720. The sequence goes on from NZ_VWWK01000003.1 coordinate 81,384, forward strand.
CGCCGACCAGGCGCATCACTGCGCCGATGATGCCGCTACCGTGGAGGGTCGCGCGGACCGGATGCCCGGTGAGCGCAAGTTCTGCGACCAGGCCGGCCAAGACCGAATCGCGCACCTCGCCGATCGTCAGGTCGTCGGGGTCCATCCGCATCAGCGTCCGGATCACTTCTACGATTTTTCGATTCGCGTCGTCTTCGGACTCGTTCGGCCGCCGCTGAATCGAGATATCGGACAGCCAAGGAGCCGGCACCTCGGAAGGCTCATTCACGGCGAACTGCTTGATGCGATCGCGGTTCGGGACGAGATACGACATGGCGCGCAGCAGCGTGGTCTTCGCGGACCCCGTTTCGCCGGTCAGGAAGGTCGCGCCGCCCGTTACCTTCCCAAGGCTCTCGAGGATATCGATCTGGCTTGCCTCGAGGCCCATTTCGGACGGCATGAGCACGCGTACACGCTTGAAGTTCCCATCGAGCAGTCGGAGCGCAACGTCAAACCCGCCGACGAGCGGTGAGCTCTGCCACCGGATGTTCACGATGTCAGTATGCGCGACCAGCGGAATCATGGCGGACTGCGGTGCCGACATTTGGAACGATTCACCTGAGTTCGTATTCCGCTGAACGAGATCCTGATACGCAGCAGACAGTGCCTTCCGGACCATCGGCTTCGGCAACTCTCGATACGAGTACATCTCACCGTCGACACGCAAACGCAGCGCGACGTCGTCAGAGAAATCTCGGTACTCCCAATGCACGTCACTCGATCCATACGCGTGAGCAGCTTCGATCACGTCCCGGAACAACCCGATCGCTCGGGACGCTTCCGGCACCACGGACGCCGCTCGCTGCTTCTCCCGGCCGTAGAGCGAGGCAATCACCCGTTCATCCGCGACCATCTCCTCGTGGACTGAAATGTCCGCGCGCGCAAGGTCCTTCAGATAGGTCGCATACAGCTGGCTCTCGTGGAAACGAGAGGTGGCCACCACAATCGATATGCCCGCCTGCAGCTCCACTGCGATGAATTCACGCCGAGCCGATTCCGTCACGGTCAGCGCCGCATTTTCATCGCGCTGGCACAACACCCGCTTGAAGTTGAGCGACTCGGCATGAACGAGACGTGGCCGACCACTCTCGACCGGAACCTCCGGCGCCTCGGCAACGTCGGTCCCGATTCGCCGGACGGTCGGGGGAACGTCGTAGCCCGATGCCCACTGCGCAGTCGGCTCGGCGTCCGGCCAAGTGTCCGCATGCATCGACTCGATTGGCTCCTCGGAGGCGCAAGCGCTCTCTTCCATCGGGGCCGCCGCCTGGTCCACGGGCGGCTCGACTTCGGACGTTGGCGCGGGAGGGACATCCCCGACCACTTCAGCCACCGGAGCCGCTGCTTGGTCCATCGGCGGCTCCGCTTCAGGCGTTGGCGCAGGAGGAATGTCCCCAGTCACTGCAGCAAAGGGGGCAGTCGCTCCCGATCCAGCCGGCGTCACGACGTCGATAACGGGTCGCTGCACCGGCGGGCCACCCACGCCCTTCTCAGTTTCCGCAGGCCATTCCCTACCGCTATCCTCGCCGATGACCGCGACGTCTTCTGCCTCTGCCTGCGCGCGACGCAGCATCATGCCCATCGTCATCGGTTGAACCTGGCTCGTGCGCCGAGGATTCACCAGCGTGGTCGCCGGCTTAAAGCGCGGCTCCCGATCACCTTGCAGCTCGGCAGCCACCGCGGCATCGCCCCCGTCGATTGGCTCGCGACCAACGATCGGCATCGAGGAAGACGACGAGCTGTCCGTGAAGCCCGCCGTCAACGCCTTGAGCCTGCCGAGCAGGCTGCGCTTGGCGGGTTCTTGGGGCTCCATTTCCGCGAAGAAACTCATTGCGCACCTCCGAGCGGAATTCCCGGCAGCGGCGCGCCGGCAGGCAACGGAGACCCAAGATCCACGAGCGAACGAGTCGCAGTTGCCGCCGGAGATTGGACTGGCGCCATGCCGCGAATCGGCTCCTTCCACGTGCGCTTGCCTTCGGCTACCGTCACCGCATAGCCCTCTACACCCTTGACGCACCACCCGTTAAGCAGCGTCGCTCCGACACGCGCAGGATAGATTGCGTCGTGGAAGGAATACAGGACGTGTGCACCGGTTTCGTCGTTGTACGCGCCGAGGAAAGCAACCGGTTCAGCATGCGCGCGCGCCGCGCGGATCGCCTTCTCGACCGGCTTCGCCGGCGTGCCCACTGCGGCTCCGCTCGCGGCAATGCCGGGCTGCGGCTGCAACATGGCGCCCGGGGGCAACATGCCGGGACCGGTCGCCCCTCCGCCGAGGCTCCGGACGACATTCGCCCGGGCCAACTGATCGATGTCGTCGATCGATAGGTTTGCGCTAGCCGGATCGGCGTGCGCGGAAACGGCGATACCGAAGCCCACCGCAATGCATGCGTACCTAATCAAAGACATAGTATTTGCCCTTCGCGGTGAAGTGGACGCCATACGGCGAATCACCCGTTTCCTTGTTAGTGGTCGCTGGTGCACCCTCATTCAGGCGCAGTTCGACCTTCAGGGATTGGAGCGCCATGTTGGGGGGCAGCTTCGCGAGTAGCTGCGTCTGCCAGCGGAAACCTTCGATCGTCCAGTCGCCTTGCTTGAGCAACCGCGCGGCGCGCCCCCCTTCGCCCATACCCGGCGCGGCGAGCAACGGTCGCGCTTCGCCAAGATTGACGACGTAGCCGTAGGATCGAAGGTCGAGGGGTTGAACCGACATCCGCTGCGGCGGCGTCTGTAGCATGTCGATAAAAGTCTGCTCGTCCGGCCAACTTTCCGACTCACGCTCCATCAGAGAAGCTGATTTCGGGATGGCAGGCCCACGCGAGGCCAGCGTGCGGCCGTCACGCGCGAAAGTCAGCGGGCGCATATCGGCCGTCGCGGCCTGGTCGAAGCCCGCGAACGTGCCACCGTTCCGGCGAAACGTCATCGTGCAGAACCCCGCAGAGGGACAGTTCGCCTCGGTAAACAGCCACCCCTTTCTCACCAGATCCTTTCCACCTACGGCAGCTAGCAGCGCCGGCGCGAGCTCGGAGGCACGCGGCTGCGGCCTGGCAAACGCGTCGTGTACTGCCACCGCGTACTGTTCTGCGAACGTCGGTGCCCGCGGAGGCGGCGGCGGCGGCGAAAGCATGTCCGCGATCTTGGGGACGCCGAAGAAGACGCCCGCCACGATGACGACCACCGGAATGGCGGTCGGCAAGGAAATGGGTGGCCGCCGAAGGAGCCCGACCTTCCGGTTCGCGAGCAACTCACTCGCTTGGAAGGGCTCGTCGATGTCGCCGATACGGTCGCCCGTGCCCAGCGTATCGAGCGAGAGGTTGCTCTTCAGGCACTCCTGTTCAATCTCGAGACGACGCGACTGCGCGCTCTCTGGCGTCAATACCTCGTCGCTCCGGACCGCTCCGCGCACCACAAACACCATGTAGACGCGCGAACCGTCCTGCAGGAGCACGAGAGCGGCGGCCCGGGACTTGATCCGATCATGCAATGCGACGCGGGCCGCACCCGAGTACAGGCGCGTGCCTTTGATCTCTGACATGTCCGGCTCGGCGAACCCGCCGATCAGTTCGGCCCCGACCTTGAACTCGAGGAAGTGCGTCGCGTTGAACGCGTCGGTGTAGCGACGACGCTCGGCTTTTCCCCCTTTCGCCGGGTAGGCCCGCCAGTCGATGCCAAACACCAGGCGTGCGCGCTTATCGGTGGGCAGTGGTTCGGTGATGTGCATCATGGCTATCACATCGACGGAACGACAGTCGCCTTCAGCATGATCACCTGGAACGTCTTCGACTTGTTCCAGCTCCCAGTGAGGCCGGCAATGCCAGTATTCGTCGTACTGTCAGCCTGGTCCGTGATTGCGCCGTACAACACGACAGTCTGGCCATCCGACAGTGCGATCGTCTGGTCATCCTTCGAGCCGACCGTGTGCGCCAACTGGATCTGTTGCTGGGTCTGGCCAGAGCCAACCGCAGCGCTGGTGAACGGACCGTTGAGCTTCGAACTGTCTGCCCAGTACGCAAGCACGATCTGGTTGTGATCGTTGACTGCGGGCAACACGTTCACGAAATCACCCGTCGTGATCGTGCCCGGCGTGAGCCCCGGCACGCCCCCCGACGAGCCAGTCAGGGAGCCCGACGACGGCGTCGTCGATCGCAGGTAGTCATCGCTCTGAAATGACGCGATCGAGACGGGCAACCCGTTGAGGGTCATCTTCGTCATCGTGTTGTCCTGGACCGTTCGGCCGTACTGGTTCAGCGCGTTCACGACCGCGTTTGTTCCAGAGAACGGCGCGTCAGGGCGAAGCACTGACACACCGACTGAGCCGCCGCCGGTCGCGAGAGACGTTGGCGACGTCAGGCTGATCGCATAGCGTGCGAGGCCAGCATGCATCGCATTGAAAACGACGTCGGCATTCGCGCCGGCCTGGCTCCCCTTGTTCAACGCGATCTGGAGGGTCCGGACGGTGATCGCCACCTGCCGCGTGGAAATCGCGTTCTCCTGCTTGAGCAACCTCCCGATGTTGTCCGCAGCCTCCTTGGTGTCGTACACCATCACGAGCCTGCTTTGCTGGTTCACGCTCACGCGGCCCATCGGGGACTTCAGCTTATCGACTTCCTCCATGATCGACGCGATTTGATCGAAGCCGCCTTCGCGGCCGTTCTTCGTTTCAGCCGAGAAAGAACCGGTATTGCCGCCTGAGCTGCCGCCACTGCCGGACTGGTTGCCCGTCGACGTGTCCATGCCCTTGGTCATCGTCGATTTGATCGAGACTTTCCCTGGAATCGCTGCGATCTGGTACATGCGGGTGACGAACCGATTCACGTTGATCGTGCTGCCGTCGAAGGACCAGTCGAGACCGAGGTCGGTTGTCATGTTTCGCATGTAAATGCCGGTCTTTCCCGTGAACGCCTGGGGATAGATCGGCTCTTCGGTTCGCGCGGAGTTGTTCTGGCCCTTCGCCTCCGTTTGACCTGGCACCAGCGAGGCGCGGGGCACGAAAACGTCCGGGCTCAGGTGTACCGGATAGCCTGTCGCCGTAGAAATGAGCGTGGCGATCTGCTTGATGCCGAGGTTCGCAGGCAGCGTGACTGTCTTGTCCCGGAACACTGCGGGCAGCGTGGCCTCATACGCGAGCGGAACCAGCCGATCACCGAGAAACGCGGTCGGCACGTCCTCGACGAGCGCCATCGGCGCCGGCCCCTTACCCATCGCGTCGGAGATGGTACGGTGTGCAGCGTCGTAGCTATCGTTGACGTCCTGCTGAGTCACGGCGCAGCCCGCGGCCATCAATGCGGCTGCGATCGCGAAGGCAGACTTCCAAAGGTGAACACGCATGGTTCTCAATCCTGGCAGTTGCCCGCGCGTACGATCACGCGGATAACGTTGTTCGTGTGGCGGCACGCGCGTGTCGGCGTGCGCATGTGATTCGTCGCCTTCATCACCTGGTCGAGCACCGAAGTGAAATCGCCGGTGAAGGTGGCATTGAATTCCAGCGGGAGGTCGTCGTCGATCTTCCAAGCGAGCTGCCAGCCCTGCTGCTGCAGCCAACGGTCGAGCGCATCGCGCAGATTCACGTCCGCTGGCGTCACCGAGAACGTCAGCGTGCCGCTCGCGGCGGACGCCGCGGCGCCGGGCAACACGACAGAAGCAACCTCGGTGGACGGGGATTCATTCACGCTCGCCGGTGCCGCCGCCGGCGTCGGAAGCGGCCGGCTCGATTGCGGGCTCTCTACGGCAGCCGCCGGCGCCTTCGGTACTGAAGCGAGCATCTGCCACCCGTCGGTGTCGACGGGACCCGCGCCCAGGTCGACCGCAGCGTAAGCCCCTAGATGGACCACGGCCAGCCCAGCCGCAACGAGTGCGCGAACCCGCGCATGAGTCGAATGTGTCATTTGCATGGTTACCGGCCCTGCTGCATAAATCGGCGATAGATCGCACTGGCGTAGACGAGCTGCTTGGACGGCGTGACTGCGTTGTAGGCGCCGACAGCCTTCCAATTTGGTCCGAAGCGACGCACGTTCGACGCGAGAATCCACGCACCGACGTAGGCACTGACGCAGCCGTTGAAGAGATGCTCACGACGGATGCCGTAGCGCGCCAACGTGGGGAGCCACGACGTGTTGATCTGCATGAGGCCGATGTCCTCGCTGCCGTTCGTGTTTCGGTTCACGGCGTTCGCGCGCATCCCGGACTCGTGCTGCGCGATCGCTCGCAGAAGCCGCGGATTCACGCGATGGAAGGCTGCCGCGTCGTCGAGACAATCCGCGTGACTCAGCTGTGGTGCGAAGGCGACCAAGACAGCTACGATTGGTACGAAACGCATCACGAGGTCGGCCCTCCGCTAGCTTGCAGCGAGGAGGCCGGCACTTCGTGGTAGACGACTTCCTTGCGACGCTTGACGTGGATCGTGTTGCCGTCGGCGGTCACCGTAAATAGGTCAGAGGTCCCGTCGAACATGTAGTACCGTCCTTTCTGCTGGCCGGTGCCCAGGTTTTTCGTGTCGGTCACACCGATCCGCACAACGGAGTCTGCGAATTTGAAGTACGTCCGGCCCTCTCGATCAAACACCAACTCGAGCTTTGCCGCGTTCGGCTGGTCAAAGTCGTAGACGGTCTTCGCCTCGCGCGTGACCTCGACGTGATCGGCTGCATCTGCGACCACGAAGCGCTCCGCGCGGTCGATCGTCAGCACGTTCGTCATCGCATCCCAGCTCGTTCGAAGTACCTTGCCGTCAGGAGTTTTGAACGTGACGGTTTTGGCTGGCTTGGCCGAGAACCGGATCTGCATGTGCGAGTCGTCGCCGTCTCGAATGGCCTGCGCACCGAAGCGTTCAGCCAGGCGCGACACTGCCGGAGGAGCAGTCGTGATCGGTGCAACGGCGCGGCTCATCGCCGCCTCGTCGGCATCGCGCCCCGAAGCCGCGTAGTTCAACGCGGCGGACTTCGGCGCGTCACGATGCAAGCGCACATGGCGCGCCGCGAAATCGACGTCCGCATACAGCCCTGTTTGCGTCATCAAACGGTCCATCGCCTGCATCCAGTTCTCGCCGTCGCGCGTGCCGAACTGCTCGGGCGTCGTCAAGTCGACGTCCTTCTGAGCCGATCCGGTCCAACCTTGCGGGACAAGCGCTTTGACGAAGCCGCCGACCGTCATCGACGCATGGAGCGCACGAACTGGCTCGAGCGCCGGGCGCGCGCCGATCATCACCAGGCGGTCGGTAAAACCATCGAACCCGGCGGGTTGGTCATCCTTCAGTGCACCCAACGCACCAGATCCACCGATGAACGTATTTGCCTTCTTCCAGCGTGCCGTGGCCGCATGCGCGCCCACCTTGTATGTGACCGACGACGGGGTGCCATCGACAACGACGTACGGACCTTCGGTATGCCCACCGTCGGCGACGATGACTTGGCCTGCCCGCGGCTGGATGTAGGTTTTTTCGCCATCGTTGAAGATGAGCGCCGGACGCTCTGAAATGCCGCCAAGGATTTCGTAGTCGAAGTCGAAGGGGTCGGTGTTAGCCGCTGACGCGGCGGCGCATACCATCCCTGCTGCGGCACAGGCCAGAAACTTGATCGTCTGCTTCACAAGCCTGCCTCGATCATGGAAAGGTGTTGCGCGAACCGCGCGAGATAGGCGCGACCAGGAGAGGGGTTCGCGCTGTGGTAAAACGCGATGGCCTTCGCGACTGAGTCGGTACGTGCGAAGTTCTCGGTAAGAATCGCCTCAGCGACCGCGACGTTAGCCGCAGGCGCCAGCGCATCCCATGCCGATGCGAAACGCTTGCCGTGGTAGCACCAATTCACCTGCATCAGGCCAACGTCGAAGTCGCAGCGACCGCGCGCAAGCAGCGACTGGATCGCTTTGTACGCTTCCTCGCGCGACTTGAAGAAATAGCCCTGGCCGGCTACGTTCAGGGTCCAAGGCCACGCGTGGCCACGGTAGGTCGATTCGTTTAGCGCGATGCCCGCGAGAATCTTCGGATCGACATTGGTGTGCAGCAGCTCGAACGGAACAACCGCTCGCGCGCACGCCCACCCTCCCCTGCGCTCGGTGAGCGCCGCTTGAGCCCCTTCATCCAGCACGAGCGGTTGCAGCCAGCCTCGGTCGATGAACAGGTCATCCAGCGCGACGTCCCGGCCGTCGATCGACACCGTGATACCCATTTCGCGCGAACTGCGCACGGGTTGCCCGACCAGCGGCGATGCCCATTCGACGAACGTCTCAAGGCCGCAGTCATAGACCGGCTTGCCTGGGAGCATTGCGACACGGCGCGTCGCCCCGTCTTGAATGACGACGCTGACTGGACTGATCACCTGCGCAATCACGGCCGACTGGGCGTAGCCGCTTGCCAACGCCATCGCCACGGCAATGGCCATCCGATTGCTCATCGCGACTCCCGATACGGTTCGAGGACCATGTCGCGATTGATCTTCATCATGAAGTGCTTTTCGCCTGGCTTTGACGAGACGGTCGGAGGAATATTTTTGTAGCGATCGAGTACCGACTGCGCCGTTTGCGCCGCGATCTGTCCACCGGTGCTGCCGACCTGGGTGACACCAAGCGGGCCGGTCGTCGTACTCTGGTCGTTATTACTGAAAGCGCGCACCAGAATCGCGGTCAAGAACGAGGTCGAGTAGATCTTCAGGAAGTGGTTATTCACGTCCCCGCCGAACCCGGCCGTACCGTCGCCATTCGCACCCTGCGCGCCGTACAGTGGCACATGCTTTCCATTCGGCAGACGCATCTCAGCACCGGCAACGAGAATCGTCTCCTGCCCAGGCTGAACGTCCGAGCTGTAGGGTGCGACGATGGTCGTGCCCCAAGGTATGACGAGGCAACGCCCATCGCCGTTGTTGGCGTAGACGTCGCTTTCGACGATCAGGGATGCTGTGCCCGGGCGGTCCGAGTTGAGCGCCTCGTTCGAGAGAACGGGTATCTTCGCCGGCGGCGACAGCGTGCATCCGCGGGAGTGGCCAACAAAGCCGGTCCGCGCAAAGTCCTTGTCACCTTCGCTCAACTGCGCGACGTCATGCATGAAGGCATTGTCGCGTTGCTGCGTCGTCATAGGCCCAGCTGCCTGCGCGCTGCGCGACGCCAAGGCGGCCTGAGCCGTCGCGTCTTTCATCGCGGCGTCTTGAGCCGCTGCCTGTTGGAGCAGCATCTGTTGCGGCGAAACGATGCCGTTGGGGGTCTGCGGCGGCTGTGGCTGGCTTTCCTTGACTTTGACGCCCGCGCGGAAGATCGGCGAAACGTAGATACTGTCCTGGTCGTTCGCCGCTTTTAGGTCCGCGGTACTCGCGGTCGGCATGACCGCGTCGGCCGAAAGCGTAGGCTTCTTCGCGTTCGCGGCGGCCGCAGCGCTGGCCGCTGCAGCCGCTTCCGCGGCCCGCCGACGGGCCTCGGCCTGCTGCTGTTCGATGATTGTATCGACGTCGGTCTTGTTTCCGTTGCCCTTGTCCACCGCGTCGGCCGCTCGTTGGCGCTTGGCCTGCAGCGCCTCGGCCTCGGCCTTGTCGGCCTGGACGGTCTGAGTGTAAAAACCCAGCGCGCCGACAACGAGCGCCGCGATCGCGCCAACCGCAATCATGACGTTCCGCGGTACCTTGCCTTTGAACAAGGCCCGTTCCTCCGGGCTGGTCGGATCGGTCTGTTTTGCCATACCGTCCTCAGAATCCGAATAGGCCGCGGCGCCCGCGTGTGATTGTGACCTCCTCGCCCGGGCGCGTCAGCTTCACTTCATCGGCCAGTCGCTGGATGACGATATACGGCCCACGACGAATGAAATTCGGGCTGACAACGTCGCCGCCATCCTTGATCGTCGGCACCGCAAATGGCGTGCGCGGAGGCATGCGGATCCAGATGAAAGTCCCGTCATCGAAGACCGTCTCGGGCTTGAGGGAACTCGTACCAGACACCGTGTAATCGAAGTTCAGCTTGTCGGGCGATACCCCAATCGGTCCTGAATCAGATTGGGATCCGTGCTCAGCGTCCTGGTCGTCACCCGTAGCGCTACCGCGCGCGCGTACCTTCGCCATGAGCGAATTCGGATAGCTGAACCGCACGCTCTGATAAAACAGGCCGCCTAACGGGGACGAGACGAGCGTCAGGTCGTACTCGCGCTTGTTCGTACTCAGGTGCAGCGTGTTGACGAGGCCTGGCTTGGTCGGCTTCACGTAGACGTGATTTGCGCCATCGGTGTCGAGCACCCACTGCACCGAGTCCCCCATTGCTGGCTCGCTGACCAGCGTCTCCCCGCGCTCGAGCTCGATTGTCGTAAGCTTTAGCGGCGCAGTCATGACCCGAAATATCTTGTCGCGGCTGTACGAGAACACCGCCATGCGCGCGTCGCCCGGCATCGTGATCGGATCAGTGCCGGAGTTGTACGGGTTCACCGGGCTCATCGCATCACCGATGATGCTGCCGACATCAAAATTCGGCACGGGTGAGATCGGATTCGCGGCGCTCTTCGCGGCTTGCGCATTGGCCGACGCTGCGATCAACGCGAGCGCGCCCCAGCTCAAAAGGGAACGTGTTCGTTTCATGCGCCGGTTTTTTGCAGAGTGAAGAACGGGTAGTAGAGGCCGTACGGGTTGGTACCCAGCACGTCTTCGGCCGTCGGGGGGATGATCTGGTAGCGCACCGTCAATGCGAAGCGGGTATCGACGGGCTTATCCGTTGGCGATTGCCTGGTCGATGTCGTGAATTCGACGACGGCCGTCGCGTCGTCCAGCAAGGAAACGTTTGTGACTTTCGTTTCACGCACGAGCTTCGGGTTCGTGGTGATCTGGTCGAATGGCTTGTCGTCGCTGATCCAGGCGGCGAACTGGTTCTTCGCGTTGCCGACCATCTTGGCCTTGACCGCGTTGATGTTCTTGGCGAGCCGCGACGTTCGGATGTCATCGGTCAGGACCGGCTCGATGGTGAACCAATGCTCGATGTCCTGTCTGATGGCCGTCCGCTTGGCCTGGTCGTCAGGGTTATAGGCGGCCAGTTGCTTGACCAGCGGGTTACCGCCAGCGTCCGATGAGACGCCATACGATCGGACGACAGACGGAGGCGGCTGCCGTGTGTAGACCGCACCGCCAGCGATGAACGCCAGGATGAAGCAGAAGGTCTTCCAGTGATTCGCTTCGACGCGTAGACGCGTCCCCTGATCGAAGATGATCGCTTCGGGATCGTCGTTCGAGTAGTGACCAGGTGCCGGAGACAAGGCAACCTGCTTCTTGTTGCGGGGAAGGAGTCGGGGGAATCGCATCACGGAGTTCCAATTGGGACGGGTCAATTGGAACAGCCGAGGCGACAACAGCATCTGGGAAAAGAGCCGTCATTTTGGGGCCCTTTTCTAGACGGGACGAAACGCTGGCTGTCGGAACGTCAGCGCTCAACCGGTTGAGGGGCCTAGGATGAAAAGCCCTATGAAAACGGTTAGCTTTTCAGTCGCTGTAGGCCGGAGTCCGGAGCTAGAGCCAGCATCTGCAGATCGATTGGGCGGCCAGCTCAGCATCATCCGCGAGTGTTTAACCGACAAGCCGGGTACTTGTAGTTGGTAGGCAACAAGGTACGACCGACAGAGTTTCAGGTCTACGTTTATGGTTCTTCTGGCGACGCTGGGTGAACGTCTATGGTTCTTGCGATAGGCGAGTCGGAGTGGAGCTGGTTTCGGTGTGCGTGAGAGGGGCCGTCGCTCAGCCAAACAGAAAGGTGAACGTCTATGGTTCGTTCTTCTCGCGTCGACGTCCCGGTGTCGTCACCGAGGTTACCGCGCGCGGCGGGTCGGTGTTCCGCTGTTGCTTAAGGCCAACGCTGGTTTACGTGTTTACCTTAACACCTTTAACACCTTCAACTACGTTTACGGGCCCTCGGATCCTTGCTGGATAAGGGTCTCCGGGATGTTTGGTGCATGCCTATGGTGCCGATGGTGAACGGCTGTGGGTCTAAAGGTAACGGGATATGGTTCTGTCGGTGCATGCCAGTGGTTCTACAGGTACATGGATATGGGGTGAGAGTGAATGTTTCTGGTTCCCGAGGTCATGGGGCAAGGTGAATGTCTATGGTTACTCCTGAAGGTGAACCTCTATGGTTCTGCGCACTGTTGACGTTGTCTCAGAAAGCGCTCGAGCGGTATCTCGCAAGTATATGATTCATAGCGTTAATTTATTTCGCTCTGGATGTGCCTTGCGTGTCAATCAGGACAACTGGCATAGAGGTGAACGTCTATGGTTTTCTAAGGCTGCCAGGACCGAGGGCGCGAAAAGTGAACGGCTATGGTTCTTCGCTCCTGGAAAGACGCGTCGAATTGGACCAGCTTTTGCCCGATGAAGGTGAACGCCTATGGTTCATGACGAGGGCCTTGTCGAACGTTGTTCTGTCTCTATAAGCCATTGAATTGTATGGGATATCGGGAATTTCCCCCTCGCTAGCTTAAGGTCGTGCCATTGGTGAACGTTTATGGTTCTTCTTAGCTCTGACTATCGCGGTTCAGGTCGTTGAAGGCACGTCTTGCCTTGAGGGTGAACAAAGTACAGTGTATTGTTACCGATCATCTCAAATCGAGCATATCCCTTCGTGGCAACGAAAAAAGACACGGGTCGCGAGCCCATGCAAATCGCCCTCTTCCAGATGCCGGAGATGCCAGATCCTTTCCGGAAGGCGGTGCCGGCGATCCACATGGCACCAAAGACTGGGCCCATTTCATTGCAGCAGGCGAAGACTTGGAACGCGTTGATCAAGAACGCGATTGAGCAGCGCAAGGAAGGTGAACGTACATGGTTCGAGTATTCGATCGGAGACCTGATTTCGGACGTAGGACTGAACTCGAAAAATCGCGAGTACGTGAAGGCCACGATCAATTCGTTGGTGGGCTTCGTGGTCAATTGGGACCAGTTGAGCGCGAAGTCTGAATGGAACGCTAGCGCGTTGCTGGCCGGCGCGAAGCTGTCCGGCGGGACTCTCAAGTATCAGTTCTCGGACAACATCAGCGAGCTGCTGCTCAGCCCGGAGGTGTACGCGAGTATCGACATGCGGATCGCAAGGGTGTTCAAGCGCGGTTACGCGCTAACCCTCTGGGAGAACGTTGTCCGCTACGAAGGCGTCGGCCAGACAGGGAAAATGAAGGTCAACACCCTTCGAGATCTTCTGCTTGGTATGGAGTGGGCTCAAGGGTCCTATGCCGAGTACAAAATTTTCAAGAGTCGAATTCTTGTGCCGGCGCTAAGGGAGATAAACGACATTTCGGACCATGAAATTGTCTTGAAGGAGCACAAGACCGGCCGGGCAGTCACTGAGGTTCAGTTCTTCATCACGCCGAAGCGGAAGTCGGACGCCACATCGGAGGAAGACCTCGATGTTCTTGGCGCAATGACCAAGCTCTCGGTTCCCTTGTCTGAGGCTCGCAAGCTGTTGGGTCAGCATGGGCCCGAGGCTGTACGTCAAGCGCTTGCGTACACCGAAGTACGCGTGAAGAAGAAAAATGCCCAGCCCTTGGACAACGTCGCCTCGTATTTCCGGAAAGCTCTGGCGAATGGCTACCAACTGGAAAGCGGGCGAGGTAAGCCAGATAGCAATGTCGTGTCGATTGCGTCTTCGCCTGAGCAAGCGGAGGACAAGCTTCTGTCTAAGCTACTTGCAGATCGAGCTGAGCAGGCGCGCGGCTATTTCAACGAGCTTGATTCTGGCGAGCAAGGCGACTGTGTTAGCCGCTATAACGAGAACCAGGTGGCGCCTCAGCTGAAGCTTGCGGCGAACAAGAAACCGAAGAAGGCTTCAGAGCAAGCATTCTTTCACTGGCTGGCTGAAGATGTTTGGGGCAAGCCGACTGACCGAGATCTCCTAAACTTCGTGCTCGCTGGAGGCGGCGCAAATGGACGGTAATCGTCCGGCCGTACCGAATCAGATGCCCCCGAGACTCCTGCAGTGACATTCGTGCGCGAGTGAGCCGCTCGGGCATTTGGCCGAGCGGCTTGGTCGCGACGTGACGCTCCTACCCCGCAGACTGTGTCTCAGGAACCTGTCTGTTGACGTCGTCGTCCGTCAACTCGAGAGCCCACGATTGAATGACCGCAGTCAGTTTGTCGATCAACTGCTCCTGCGGGACGCCCTTTACCCCTTTGAGGTTTAACTCGGCCCTGCCATCCGCGAAGGCCTTCAGTTCGCCTAGCTCGAAGCCACTTGGCGATGCGAATTTGACTCGCGACTCGTAGTGAGTTCTCTTTGCGCCTCGCGCGCCGCTTTTGTCACTGGTGGCGATCTGTTCGAGCTTTCGTACGGACGCTTGTCCAGCGATCACTTGATCTAGCCAACGCTCAGCTACCGCGTCGCCGGCCTTGTCGCATATGAGCTTGATGTTGTAGGCATGCGAAAGTTTCACTTTCTCTGCGTTGTCGACCATCCGTTGCAGGAGAGACATCGGCAGAGTGTTGAGTTGCAAGACCTTATTCACCACGATCTTGTCCTCCCCGACAGCTGCAGCTAACTCAAGCTGGTCCCGATAAACGCCTTGAGTTAGCAGGCGCTGCCACGAGACAGCATCATCGAAGACGGTCTGGGCGTCCCTCTCCTTATTGGCCCTATACGCGAGAGTGAATAGGTCCTGCGGTGAGAGGTCCGGGCGGTACATGCCCAGGACCGTATTGCGGCCCAGGCTCTTCAGAGCTCGCTTGCGCCGCTCGCCGTCGACGACGATGTTTTTACCGGGATATTCTGGTAAATGCGTAAAAATAATCGGCTGGAGTTGCTGCTCTCGCTGAAGCGTCGCGGCAAGAGCGTCAATACTCTGCGGGCTATAGAACGCACGAGGGTTGTAGGGATTCGCAATGCAATCGTCAATCGAAAGGACGTGTATCCGCTGATCGTCGGGTTGATCCGGCGAGAGGCGTGTGGATGCCTCCTCGGCCGTCGACTGCGGGCCGGTGTTCAGGATGTTGGCTGCATTTGCCTGAGCACTTTCGACTACCCCGGAATTTCGCAGACGCGCGTCGACGTCGCTTCTTTCGGCGTTCATGCCGACCCGGACTTTGCTTACAAGATCGAGCTTCCGGCTCATGCTGCGGCCTCCTCGGAGTTATAGAACGCGATCATCTCATCGAGAAGCGCGGAAAATTCGCTCCGCGCCGGCTTCACGGCATCAGATCGCAGTCCTCGAACATCGAAGACTGTACGTCCCAAGGCTGCGGTCAATTTATAGACTTCACGATTCTTGATCGTTGTTGACAAGACGTGAACCTTGCTTTCTGAGAGCAATTCCTTCATCTGTTTATGAAGTTGCGTCTTCGGGTTTGCCTTGTTGAGCAAAATTGCAAATTTCCCGTTTGGCTGGACAGCACGGGTCTGCTCGACTAAGCGCACCATCCCTTCGCTGCTCCAGAGGTCAAGCGGAGACGAGTCGGTCGGAATAATCGTGGCATCGGCAACCATGAGCACTCGCGCAGTGATTGGCGACTCAATGCTTGGTGGGCAATCCACCAACACAATTTCAGCGTCTTCAGCCAGCTGCGTGATGACGCTTCCTATCTGCTTGCCGTGGCCGGCGACACTGACAATTTTGAACGGTAGTGGGTTTCCTTCATCGGCTACCGCATTCCACCGTAAGCAGGAGTTTTGGGCGTCGGCATCCGCGACGAGTGGCTTATAGCCTGCAGCGTGGAATGCAGCAGCTAAATTGATTGTTGTGGTGGTTTTTCCAACTCCACCCTTTTGATTTGCAACAGCGAAAACTAAACCCATCTCGCCTCCTGGCTGTAACTGAGAATAGAGTTACCGACCACGATTTCCACGTGGAAATCGTACGGACATTCATTCCGACTGTCCGCAAAAAAATCGTTCTTTTGCCAGTATAGACGTAAATTACTTTTAATCAAGAATGGAGGGGCGGAGACACCAAAATCCCCATCTTGGACAACTAGCGCTGGATTCTGGCGGGGAACGCCTGGGGATTTGGCGGTCGAATGATTTCCACGTGGAAATTCAAGGACACCCGATTCCTGGAGGGGCGGTCGATTTCCACGTGGAAATTGACGGTGCGGCAGAAGGAGGCCGCGCGTCGCCCTGCCGTCCACGATTTCCACGTGGAAATTCAAGGGCGCCCGATTCCTGGAGGGGCGGTCGATTCCCACTTGGAAATTCAAGAGGCCCAAGCGCATGGAGAGGCGGTCGGTTCCCGCGTGGAGATAGAGGGCGTGGTGAAAGCAGGAAAGGTGTCGCCCTTTCGCGCGCGATTTCGACGTGGACGTTACGGTGACGTCGGTAGGCTTCAGATAAATTGACTAGGTCGGTATCACATATCGAAGATTCCGTAGAGGACGAAGAGGGAGGCGATTTAGTGTATTCATCGCGATCTACATTGGAGATTTGAGACCGGCTGAGCTTTAGTGGCTCGCTCGAGCGTATTGGTTACTCGGGGCAAAGTGCATAGACGTAATCGACCGGCGGGGATAGATCTGCGTAGGAACTTATATACTGAATTTGTGTGGGGTCAAGCCTATCAGATGCGTCCTCGCGCAACTGGTAGATTTGATGGTAGATTCGTAGCGATAGAGCGGGAGAGTGCCAGATTATCTGGGAGTTTAGTGGCGATCACTAAATGAACTCCGACTTAATCTGGGAGAAGTGAACGGCCTGTGGCTCGTCGATCGGACGCCGGGTCGCAGCGAGTTCACATACATCACGCAAATGATCTCCCTGCGGCTTAACTTGCTGCGCAGGTGCGCCGATTACTTGTTCTGGATTTGCGAGAGACTTGGGCGGTAACGAGGGCGGGCGTTCAACCCATAGTTATCTCGCGACGCCGATCTCGTCAGGTCGACGCCGTTCTCAGAAAGGCCTCGGCTTCCTGATACTGACGTCCGATTTCGGCCGTGGCATAGATCGACGTCGTGTCGAGTGAATCGTGGCCGGCAAAATTCCGCGCACTCTCGAGACTCATGCCATTGGCCAGCGCGTGCGACACAAACGTGTGCCGCAGCCAGTGTGGACTGGCCGAGCCGAAAGCGCGTGCGTGAGGCGAGTCCTCGCGCAGCGCAGCCGCAGTCACCATCGCGAAAAACTGCTTGATCGCCTTGTAGAGCTGCATCGGATGGATTGGTCCGGTTTGCCGCGCGCGCGCCGCGAGCTCAGGCGTCGGATCTGTCTTGTTCGCCTTGGCCGCGCGCCGGATCTCGCCAATCTCGATATTCGACAGCAGCGCCGGGATGAGCGGGGTAGCGGCCGGGCAGGCGAGGGGATCGCGCGGCAAGCCACGCGATGCCAGGTAGTCGCCCATCAAGTCCAGCACGGCCGGCACCAGCGGCACGAAGCGCTCCTTCGCGCGCTTGCCGACCACGCGCAGCAATCGGATCGTGCCCAGCTCGGCCCCGGCGTAGCGCTCCTGGACGTCATCCGTGAACGCCCCGCATAGCTCGGCGCGCCGCAGTCCCGTGCTGTAGGCAAAGCCCAGCACGAAGCGCATGCGTGCCGCGGCGACCGTGTCCGGCATCGTCTCGAGCACGCGCATCGCGAAGCGCCAGGCATCGGCGGTCAGGCCGCGCTCGATCCGCAGGCGTGATTTCGCGGCCACCCGCCGCTCATTGCCGGCGGCATCGTGCGTCGTACCGGTGAAGACACGCACCTTCGCGAACGCGTTGTGGTCCAGATACTGCGCGTCGACCAGTTCGCCGAAGAATTTTTTTAGCGCGGATAGTGCGTCCTGGCGGCTTTTGACGGACAGCGGACCGCGGAAGGGGCGCCAGTCGATCGAGTCACGCGGCGCCGTGCCGGCCATGATCCATTGGTTGGCTGGTTGCGGGTCGACTAGGAAGCCGTTGATGTAATCGCGCGCATCGTCGGTGTCGAGGCTCGACAGCGCCTTGCGTTTTGCGAAGATCGCCCAGAGCAACAGGCGCTCGGCCTCGGTGCGATAGCGCTGGCGCGTATGCGGGTTCTCGTAGTCGGCGAGCCAGAAGTCGATTGCTTCCCGATCGTTGTGGGCGCGGCTGTTGTTCTTGACCAGGTTGCGGTGCGCGCCTTGCGAGCCGTCCAGCTCGGGCGGCAGCAAGAAGCGCTCGAGCGGGACGATCGCGGTAACGGCACCGACTGCGGCGAGCCGTGCCACCGGCAGACCGGACTCGGACGGGTGCGTTTGCGCGCCAGCGGCGAGCTGCAGCCCGGCGACGTCGCCGTAGTGCGCGAGCCAGGCGGTGATGCGGCGCGCGCCGATCTCGCCCAGGCGCGGCACGCGTCGGTACCAGCGGTAGCCGACGGCATTGATCGTCTCGACCAGCTTGCCGATCGTGGTGAGGCCGACGTCGGCCAGACGCAGCGCGACGGTGGTATCGAACCAGCCGAGCACGTGGTGTTCCGGCCTCGGATCCTCGACGACCAGGCGCGCGAGCGCCTCGAGCGCGGCCATCTGCCGTGCGCGCAGGCGGGCGTTGCGCTGCTGTCGACGCAGGGTCGCGCCGGCGTCGGCGTCCGCCCCGGCGTGCTTGGCGGCGAACAGGTCGAGCAACTCCTTTTCGGTATAAAAACCGTCCGGATCGTGCTCGGCGGCGAAGTCCTCCAGCGACGGCGTGGTGCGTGCCGGCGCGTTGGCCGCTGGCGCCGCAGCGAGGGCGGCCGGCCGGATGGCGAGCAGCCGGGCGGTGGCAAAGTCCTGGCGTTTCCTCGCCGCGGCGACGAACGACGTGATCAACCAGGTGCGGGTGGCGGCGGCCTTGCGCGCGTCGCGGCCGAATTCCAGGTACTGGTCGGCCAGCTCGGCGAGATCCAGTCCTTCTAGGTACCCGCGAAAGAAGGCGAGGTGCTGCAGGCCAATCCGGCGCTCGGCGGCCGCGTCGCGCCGTGCCTGACGCGAGCGCGCTTTGCGGCGGGCGGCCGGCGTGGTTGCGCGGCGCGGGGCGGCCGGCAGTTCGCGAAATTCGACATCGAGCACGTCGGCGTCGTCGGTGTTCGGCATGGGCGTGGTCAGAGATACGGAAACCGTGTTGTTTGATACAGCACGTGCGCGGCGATCGGGAGCGTCGGGGTAGTGGTCGTGCCGCGCTGGTCGTCGGCGGCCTTGCTGGACAAGGCGGGCGCCAAGCGCGGCTCAGAAACGGGGTGTTTCGACCAATAAAGTGAAGGGTAACATAGTAAGGGCTATGTTACCCTTCATTTCAAGGAACGGACGGGGCAGCCGTGGGCGCAGTGGTCTACGCAGCTCAACATGGGTGTCTCAATTTCAACTAGAGTTGGGAGGCGCTTGCGCCCCAGCATCCGCGCCGCTCCACTTTCCCGATCACGTCATGACGCAAGCAGCCTGGACCCGCGACGGGTGTCCCGTCGACGCGGCGGCCTTCTCGATCGCCGAGTGGGAGCGGCTCAAGGTGTCGACGCAGCTCGGCGACTTCCTGATGCCGTGCTGCAAGGCGCCGGCGGTGCTCAAGACGAGCATCAACGGCTTGCCGTTTTTCGCTCACCTGTCGGACGAATGCGTCACTGCGCCAGAGACCCAATGGCATCGGTCGGGCAAAGCGGCCGTCCTCGCGGCGCTCAGCGGCATGGGCATCGCGGCCGCCGAGGAGGTACCGGGTGCCTCGCCGAGCGGCGACCACTGGGAGGCGGACGTACTCTTCTCGGTCGCCGGGCGGACCATCGTGATCGAGTTGCAACGCTCCTATCAGCACCTGCGCGATTTCATGCGCCGCCAGGAGCGTTACACCGCCTCGGCTGTCGAATGCTACTGGCTGGTCCGCAAAGAGATTTTTCTTTCCTTGGGCAAGTCGACATGCCGCCTGCTGCTCAAGCGCGATTACGGGAACGTGTTCCCGGAGGGCGGCATTGGGACCGGCATGCTGCCCGAGTTACCGGTGGCCGCGTTGACGATTGCCGGCAGCGAGCAACGGATCTTGTTTGGGGGAATGAAGCAGGCAACCGTCGAGGAGTGGCTCGCTGGTATCCTGGCCGGTAACTACCAATATCGCGCAGGCTCATGGAACTTGGATTGAGGGCCTTGCGGAAACGGTGCAGGCATAGAGGACGTTCGTTGCGGACAATCGCTTGTGCAAGCGACCGGTACCTCTCGGGTGACGCCGCCGCCAAACGGCTCAGCGTATCGTTCACTCAATGCTGTTTTGACTCGTACAAAACATACAGGCTGTTCTTTGAGCAGCAGGGTCTCTCACAACAGAGGTCGTTGCGATATGGCATTTTCTAGTAAACAGGCGGTCGATATCCTGAAGGCCTTTGGCTTCGGCGGAGGGAGCGCCATCTTCGAGCTCAGCCCGAGCAACAATGGCCAAGGCTTCGTACAGGCGAGAGTCCCTGTAGCGATGCACGGCTATATGCACGACGTCACGGCGACGCCATTCGTTCGCGTCTCCAGGTCACTGCCCAATCGGGGTAAAACTAGTATCCCTGTCGGATCTGAACATCGCTTCGAAACGCCCGGGGCCCTTGAAGCGCACTTGGCCGCGACGGTTCATGCGATAAGGCAGGTAAACGAACACCATCTGAAGTGCCATGCCTGCGGGGGCTGGCTCAAGGTTGCCCTTGCGAACGATCGGCAGCCTCGCAGTCGATTCGAGTGTTATCGTCCGTTCGGTTCGGCTGTTGTCCAGTCTGGTCGCCACGGCTGTCCGCGATTGCAGCATCGTGAATTGCCCGTGGTTATACGGTACGGTTCCGACTCGCTTGCGCCGCAATACACTGAGCTGGAGTCGGCAGCGAAACGGGCGTTGATGAACAAGGTGTGGCGTGCGCTAGTTGATGCCGTGCAGCAACCCGCATTAAGTGTTTTGCCCGCCGACTATCCGGCCTGGCATCCCATGCCGGCCGATTGCCATCTCAATGCGAGGCGATGGTGCGCGAGTTACGCTGACTTCACGATCATGCGAGGGTGGTTGCACGAGCCGTTCGCGGACAACCCACATCGCTTCGTCGCGCACACAATTGTGCAAAGCCGGGACGGTGCGTTCCGTGACGTGACGTTGGGACAGAAAGATGCGCGACTACGATTCGTTGAACATCCCACCGATGACGTTGATTTTGACCGATTGGTGCATGCGGCTCCGCATCGCGTTACCGAACTGTCGGCAGCAAACGCCAGTGAGGCGATCGCGTGAAGTGGCTTGCTCGTTTGGCAATCGCAGCTTCGATGTTCTCGGGCTGCACGATGATCGCTATCGCCGAGATTACGGCCGGAGTCCCTGCGCTCAAAGTGATCGCGCCCACTGGTGCGACGAGCATTCTGATCGCCAGTATGCATGTCCCCTATACCGGCTTGCATCAGCCGCTGGCCTCAGTGCTGCGAGGAAAGTCGCGGCTTGTGATTGAGAGTTCCACTACGGACGGACCCCAGCCGGCGCCGGCAGATCCGACGGAGATTCTCACACCGGAAGCCCTGTCGAGCCTCTTGACCGGCGGCGCCTTGCCTCGCGCATCATGGGCGGCTTCGCTGACTGACGACGACGTGGCCGTATTGCGACGCAACGCCACCTGTTCGGGTTCGGTGTTTGATGACAAATCGCTGGACATTCTGCTTGCGATGAAAAGTCCGGCGATGGCGGCCGGGATCGCAAATCTGCCCTGTGGAAGGGTGGGGCAGTTGTCGCGGGACGAGATTCTTACCCGGGCCGCCAAAGACGCACGACTGCCGATCGATATTCTTGAGACCCAGGTTGCGGTCGACCGGCAGCGCAAAGCAGTCCCAGATCGAATCTATGAAGCGCAGCTTCGCGGCGCATTCGGTCCAACTGCAGAGCGAGCATTCGCTCAGGTCGTGACCGCGCTGAATCAAGGCGACTATGCGACCGTTCTTCGTGTGGTCAATGCTGGCTATCAGAATCCGGGCGACGCTGCGACGTTCTACCGACTGATGGTCGATGATCGCAATCGGGCATGGATGGTGCCGCTGCACCGCTACCTTGATGAAGGAAATGCTGTCGTTCTGGTTGGTGCGGCACACCTGCCCGGAGCCGGTGGGCTCATTTCACTCCTCACCAAGGCGGGATATCGAATTGAGCCTATTGTGTTGCCGGCTGACCCGACGCAAGGCTAGTAGCCGACCCGCAGACTAGATTGGGAGCACGGTTGTGGATACCAACCAGTTCAAGATGACGCCGCTGATTGAGCACGAATCGCTTCGTCCGCTCATGCCTTTTCTTCGGAGCTATCTTCTCAAGATGCTTGCGGCTCGGCATGGGGAAAAGACGCAGCGTGTCATGCCGGCGGAGCTTTATGCGGAAATGGTGGTCGAGAGAGTAGGCGAGCTCGATAACTCGATGAACGCATTACGCATGTGTGCATCGTTCATTCAGCAGCTTAGCGAGAGCACGCATGTTGATACGGACGCGTATCAGTACCACTACGAGAACTTTGTGTTCCGGATGATAGGCGTCGACGATCGCGCGTATCGCTTGGTCGGGGCGTCGATGGCAATGAGCCGCAAGCAGATTGAGAGCAAGCTTGCAAAGGATGCGATTAAGCGCCATGCTCGGGAGGTTGACGGCGCGATCCTGGAGGCGCTGAACGGCGTGACCGAGGTTGTGAAAGTGTTTCGGAAGCCACGTAATGAGCTCGTGCATAACTCGGCTTTTCGAACGCGTGAAATTGGACTTTTTCATGCAATTCGCGAACTGAACATGCCCGTCGACGGCTACGACGTCGACGCCTTGGCCCGAGAGTATTTCTTGAATGAGTCGGAGGGGGTGGACTTGAAGATCATTGCCGTGCAGGCATCTCTGGAGAAACTGCTTTCCGGACTCGCGTCAAGTTACTCGGCCATGGCCGAGCCAACATAAGCAACCCTCGGCCGGAGTCAATACATGCCGGCATTATCGCTTCGATAGTCGAAGTGCCGCTGCCTGCGCTTTCCGAAAAGTGGCGACCCGCTGCACGACGGCGAACAGCTCACGGATGTTTTTTACGGTCGGTTCGACTGCGAAGAGCGGACAATCGTTTTCGTTGTCAACGCCGAATCCAACCACACACGGCTCGTCTCGTTTCTCGATTTGAAGCATCCGATCGTCAGGCTCTTCCCCAGTCACGTCTGCCTCAAACCGTAGCCAGTACGTCCGGGGCTCGTCGCTCTCGATCAGCGCCTTGCGGTCGGTTAGCATCACGCGCGTGCAGTCATCGGAGCAGAGGTCCTGCATTTCAGCGGCCATTTGATGCAAAATTGGCCTCAAGAGCACTTCTACTACATCATCGGGTACAGTTTCGAGTCGAGACCGAAAGAAGTGGACGACGAAGTCCGCTATTACGTCGGGCGGATGCTTCTCCAGTACGAGAAGCGTCAGATATGCGAACGTGCGACTCAGGATTCGTGCATCGATTCCCGACCGATGCGACCGCAATAATAGATAGCCTGCGTTGGTCAATCCAACCCCAAGCACGGCCAGAGCGGCCTGTTCGTCGAGTGTCGCTGCCCATGGTCGACGAGAGATATCGCCGTTCGCGAACTCGTTGGCGACCAAAGCAAATACGCCTGCTCCCGTCAGTTCGATTTCGTACCGTTTTTCCCAGATGTCGGCCAATGTTCTCGGCGACACCAGCTCTAGCTTATTCCAGAATCTGCTCTCCATCGCCTGAATGCGGCCGTCCAAACTCAGTGCCTCGGCAAAGAGGCGAAGCACAACATCAGGATGCCGCGATAGATATCGCTCGAGATGAGCGCGGTCCCAAAGCTGTACCTTTGGTCGCGGATGTCGGTTCTGCCATTCTTTTACCCAGTCGAGCGTTGGGTTGGAATATTGTGTATTAGTTGCGATAATTATGCGGTCGACCGCCTCGTAGGCCAAGACGTTGTTCAGTGCCGCTTTGACCTCATTCGGGTCGACCGTCCCTTTGCGTCCTTTACACTCGATCCACCAGCGCTGTTGCCGAATCTCGCCGTCAGCGTCGGGCTCGAAGAAGTGGGCCTCTAGGTCGCGCCCCCCATCAGCGGCGCCGCCGCCAGTCCCGCCGGTACGCCACTCGAGATCCTTGGCGCCCATCGCGTCTAGTAGCCAATACACACACTCTTCAAGGTCTTTGCTTTTTAGTTGCTCGAAAGGAATGGCGGCAGGAAGGACCCAGTTGTGGTTTTCGCTTTCCATCTAGGCGTGCTCCGCTAGGCGTTGACTGGTGCTGACCGGTGAGCCTCGATTATCTCCTCATCGAGGCATCACGCCCACCTGGTTGTACGCGATTGTCCTGCGTTCATCGCGGTATTGGTGTACGGTGGTGGCTCGGAGCCCTGACGCCGTCAGCGTTGCTTGGGGCGATTCTCATTCGGTTGGCGTTGACTCAGCGAGGCGCTCTTCGAAACGATCTAGGATCGATTGGACGAGGCCCGAGGCATAGCGCTGGTGTCCCACCTTCGTCTCCTCATCGGTGGCACCCTGAAAAACGGCGTAGCGGACCGCGCCGACTTTTTCGTATCCATCAGCGTCTTCATCATCACAGAAACATCGACGAAGGGTCTTTAGCCCAGCGTCAATCGCTTCGCTATGTGTGTTTGACAGTTTCCGTTGGACGAAGAGTTCAGCGACCTCTTCAATCGATCCTGCGTAACGTAGCACGTGGACCAAGTCACCTGCGTCCTTGTTTTCGTTGCGTTGCTCGAGCGCGATCGCCTTCAGGATCACGAACGCTGGCACATCCGCGAAGCGGACGACGCGTGAGGTCACGCCTCCATCGCCGAGCAACCGTCCGGACACCTCTTTCTCACCGAACCAATCGTGCACGATCTCGGCGTACGTCACTGCCAGCGCGGAGACCCGTTCGCCATCGACGGTCACCGGCCGCCCAGCTGTTTGGCCAACGGCATCACGCAGAAATTCGACGATGACATCGATTTGCTCATCGACCTTCAGCTTCCATTGCCATGACGACGCCTTGCTATTCTTCACAACGCGTTCAAAACCACGTGCGGTGAGTTGGTCGGCCAGTTCGGCGTACCCTTCGCCTGCGTCGACAAGGGCGATGTTGAGGACGATATCGACGTCCGACGTGCCGGCGTGCGCAGGTACATCCGGTGGCGTTTCGGGCGTTAGGTAGCGCGGAACAAGGCCGCCTACCAGTCGAAGGGTATGCCCGAGACTGCCAAATGCGCTGATTAGCGTGAGCAGAGTCCGCTCGCAAGCCTCGGTGATATTAGGGCTGTACCCTGCCGCTGTGGTGGGTTTAACACCGGCCATTTATATCTCCAATTTTTCAAGAAGGTGGTCGGCCAGCTCTTTGTTTCGGCCTCGTCCGTTCAGGAGGTCGAGATACATGATGAACGGGCTCGCGAAGTATGACGTCAACTCGGGTATCGAGTCACGGAACAGAAGGCTCGCACCGTCACGTTCGACGAAGACGACGTTGGCGCCCTTGTCGGCGGGTTTCAACCGCATGTCGTGTGCAAGACCCTCGGCTTTCCCTGGTGGGACGATGATCTCTGCCGTGTCTACGCTCGTTAGCAGCGGTGCATAGGCATTCGCGGCGGCCGTGCCGGTGAACGCCCAGTCGAAGGAGGGGTTTGATGACTCGATCTTGTCCGTCAATTTGGTGAGCAGAAGCTTGGGGTTGTCGGAGAAACAGTACCAACTCGAACGGTGCTCCTTGCGCTTCGTCCATTGCTCGGCCCATGCCGCAAGCAATTCTCGTGGCTTGTGTAGTCTGCGTCGAAGCGTTCTGCCTGCGCCGCTTGATTCGCACCACTCACGGCGCTCCAACTCCTGCATGACGACCGAGACCGTGTAGGGCGAAGTTTGAGACATCGCGGCCAGCTCGCCGCCGCTGAGCCAGTTGTTTTTGTTGACCAGGAGCGCGTGAACGACCGCCTCACGCGAATCCGTGAAGAGTGAGGTGGCCTCTTTTTTCGCCGACGGTGGGTCAGGCCGCTCGATGTTGATCAGCCAGTTGCGCCACTTCAGGTTGAGGTTTCCGTTGCGTTCGAAATAGCCAATACCACGCTTGAGAAGCAGTTCCCGCGCCCCGGGGCTCAGCGCCTCGGCGGCTACGAGGAGGATAATGTCACCGAAGCTATCGTGATCGTAGGTGTGCTTGAATTCGTCAAGCTTCCATACCGCTCCCTGGACGTCGCGCGGGTAGCCATAGCGGAGAGCTTCCACGGCGATCCTTAGCGGACTGCCGTCTGCATCAAGATCCAGAGAGAAATCCACCCCGGGTAGGTTCGCGAAATCTGATTCGACGTTCTGGACCTTGATCCGACCGCCCGAGACCTCCTCCAGACTTGAGAGAAGCTCCTTCAAGATGTCGGCTTCGAAAGCGCTACGTGCGTCGGGGGTCAGGTTGTGACTGATGTTTCCCATGGTTCGTTAGCGAAAATCGGTGATATTGCTGTACAGCATAATCTACAACAATATCTTTACCTTAGCAAATTTATGCGATTTAGCTGTTCAGCTAACGATGGACTGGGTGATTTTGCGAATCCGGCCCCGTTTCACTCAGTCGCCCGCGAGCGCGGCTCGGTCGAGAACACGCCTTCCTTGTCGCCCGGCTCGAAATGAATCTCCATCAGGGTTGCTCGCCGCCCGCTGGCCACGCTGTACGATCCCAGATCGCGCTGGCGGCACTTGTAGCTTATCCACCAGTGCGATCTCGCGCGGTCAGATCCGCCACTTTTCCGCCCATACTTCCCCTGGTCCCCCGGCGAGCCCCGTCCCGCGAGCTTGTACGCCACACGCTCCCGGCCCAGCGCCGCCCGCCGCGCGGCCAGGTGTCCCGGGCGGGGTGTATCCCGTTGTACAAGATTCGTAGAGTGCGTCACGATGTCGGTCCGCGCGCATCCGCACGCGGCTATTCCAAATGACGAGGACCAACGCATGACCGCAGCAACCCAACCCCAAGCCGCCTGCTTCTGCGTGGGCGGCCCACTCCACGGGGACGGCCTGTCTCCCTTCGGCGACTCGGCTGGCCTGCTGTACCGCCTGAGCCACGATTTCGCGGGCGAACCCGGCCGCCAAGCGATCTATGAGCGCAAGTCGCTGACCCGCACGACCGACGCCGGCACCGAAACCCGCGACTTTCTGGTGCTGGTGAGCGTGACGGACCCGGATGGCAAGCTGGATGCCGAACACCCAGGTTTGTCGGATGACGAAGCGCTGGCCAAGACGGAAGCTGATCCGACTCGCTTCTGGAAGCCCGCCGCGTAATCAACCGGCCCGGCCGGGGAACGCCTGGTCGGCCTCGCGTCGGCCGGCGACGGCTGCAGGCGGATCGCGCCGTGCACCAGGCTTACCCCCCCGGGGGGCCGACAGGAGCCGCACGATGAAGCACCAGATCTTCGGCCGCATGGTCGGCATCGACGAGCCCCTGATTGTCCTGACGGCCGGCCTGGGCAGCTCGACGGGCGGGCAGGCCAACGACCCGGGCAGAGCGGTCGGCACTAACGATATCGCGCTCAAGGGCGGCCTGGTCTGGCTGAAATTAGCCCTTACGTGGAAGTGGAGCGAGTGGTCGACCATCCATGATTTGGGCGGGGTGGTGCTGCAGCAGCTGCTCGCCAGCGGCGTCACGTTGCTCGGCGTGAGCGCATTGGCGGGCTGCCTGACCCCGCGCGTGGACGGGCTATGCCCGCCGAGCCCTAACATGTCGCTGTTGCGCCTAAACAAGTAAAGCTGAACGATGGCCCGCGATGCGGACCTCCTCCGACGAGCACGCTGCGGCGCGGTGGTGGTTTCGTTGCTTGATTTCCTCAATGCACAGGACGCGGCGACCGCGGAGTTGAACGAAGGGGTTCCAGCCTGGCTGAGCGCTGAATTGGCATGCGAGGGGCTGCAGCTCTATTTCGAGCGACACTCTGCGTGGATTCTCGCGTCGCTCGAAGTGTAGGAGTACGCCGAGACGTCGGCCTCGAGGGAAATGCACCATGGATTCGACCTGGCAGCGCGCTGATCGGCGCTCCGGATCCGGCCTGGCGCGTCGGCCGCTTCCAGCTTGAGGAACCGCCAGCTTGACGAACATCCTCAAACCTTTCCCGGCCATCACGGGCCGGTGACGCTCGAATGGCTCAAAGGACAAACTATGGCGGTATTCGAAGTGGCGGCAGCGGCGTCCGAAGTTGCAAAGATCGTCCCGCAAACACCGGAAGTGAACGGGTGGACGCTGGTGCTAACGAGTGCGGTTGTAGCTTCGTTCGTCAATGCCGGGGTGCTTGTGTGGCTCAAGCACAGCGACCGCAAACGCGAAGACAAAGCGAACGCGAGACGCCGCTCGCTCGCTTATCTCGATGTGGCCTATTCGCTAGAGGCGTTCGCGAAACAGGCCGATGACTATTGCGATGCCATCGACCAAGCGCTGCCCCGGTACCGCGCGCACGACATGAAGGCATTCGACATGCTGGGCCCGATCCATCTACTATTCGACCTGCCCTCGGAGACGGTGGTGTCGGAACTGAATGCCGAACATGTTGATCAACTGCGGGAATTTCGGGAGAGGCTGCACCAGAGTGCTGCCTGGCGGGCCGGGCAGGGCGAGTGGGCAAACCCGGACGATATGTACGAGTTCGAGATGCAGCGCGCGATCCACTTCGGTTCGGAGGTCTGCCGGATAGCGGATGCCATGCGCGGCGTGGTGGGCGTTCAACCGTTCAAGGTGACGGAGCAGTATCTCGCAGCCTTCGATGCTCAGTTCGAGAAGTTGGCGCAGCAGTATACGAAACGGCAGGGGCATCTGGAGCTAATCCCCGAATTGACGCCGCGCATGCAGAGCATGTTTCCCGGCTTTCCCGTCGATGAGTCGGGGGGCCTGTGAGCGGGTCGAATCACTGGCACCCTGCAGTTTCCGTCGATCTGTCACGGTCGCTGGCTCGCCTGAACACCCCCCATTTCGCGCCGTTTAGTGTGTGTTTGGAAGGGCTCGACGAAGCGACGCTGCGTGCGTGCTATGGCGAGCCGGCTTGTCCGCCGATCTCGCCTCGACACATCGACTAACTTACCTGGTGAGGACCCGATGATTCCCCGTGCGCGGCTCCAAGAAGTCACTGAAGCGGATATCCAAGGGCTTATCGATCATGGCGTGCCGGAAGGGCGCACGCTCGATTACAAGCGGGACTGGCCGCGGGATCAAGATGCTAGGTTCGAGATAGCGAAGGACGTTTGCGCATTTGCCAACGCGCTCGGCGGAGATTTGATCTTCGGCGTTGGAGAGAGCAGCGAGGGCGGGCATAGCCTCGCGCCGCTTCGGTTGGCGGACGTCGACAAGGAGCTGCTTGCAATAGTGAATTCGATGCGCGACCTGCTGGAACCTCGCGTCAGCGGCGGTCTTCTTGCCCATCCCGTTCTGCTTCAGACTGGCGGTTATGTCGTTGTGCTAAGGGTGACGCCGAGCCCAAGTGCGCCACATCGTGTGACGCGAGATCGCCATTTCTATATGCGGACTTCGGTGGGAAAGGAACAAATGGATATCCAGGGTATTCGGAACGCCTTCGCAGCCAGCGCCTCGCTCGCTCAACAGGCAAAGAATTTCCGCGATGGGGCGTTACAGCAGATCGATCGTCGCGCCGGTCCAGTACCGGATTTGGCGCGACCAGCCTGCGTCGTCCATCTGGTTCCAATCTCGGGGGTGACGCGCCCAACCTTGTATGACGTCGACACATTGCGGAGGGCTGCCGAAAAATTGCGAACCGCATCGCCTGGAGGACTGGCATTGGATCCAGCGAGAGTCAATTTCGAAGGTAGCCTCTGCACGACGATTCGTAACCAGGATTTTGCTTACCTTGGATATGGACAAGTCTACCGAGATGGATGCATTGAGCTGGTCGATGCGTCATCGCTTCAAGTGGCCCACGGCGACTTCGATGTCGAACGGTATGCGATGTATCCGGACCGTTATGAGGTTCCGCTCGTCCGGTCAGGACTCCGCGCGATGATCGACGCGCTCACTGAACTCGAGATTTCTGGCCCCGCGTATCTGATGACTAGCTGGGTCGTCGATGCCGGAACGTGCGTGGCGGTTACGCTCAACGACCGACTCCGATTTCTCCAGCTTCCACGTCATTTGACCGAAATCGTCAACCCTCCGATTTACCTTGAGAACTTCGACGTAGACGCGGCGACCACGCTGCGGCCGGCATTTGACGTCCTGTGGAATGCTGTTGGTATTCCACACACGCAGACCTCCTTCTAGGCAATGTTTGCGTCTCTCGCCGCTCTGGCCACGGCGTCGGCAGTTGCATGCCGGCCACGCCGCGCTTGATCCCGCAGTGGGTGAGAAATCTGACGTCGCGCTGCTCGAGGCGCGGCGTGTGCCGTCCGAGCTCGATTGGCCGGCCGACTTCAAGAGGCGGAGGGTGAACATTCGGTCGATAGACAAATCGCACATCTGATAATTCTGCTTATCACCTGCGCGATTTCGTGCGCTCAGATCGGCCGCGTTTCGCCGATACTGCCTCCCGACCACCGCCGAGCCGCGCCCATCGGGCCTGCGCGCGGGGTGTATCCCGTTGTATAAGATTCGTAGCGTGCGTCACGATATAGGTCCGCCCGCCCCCGCGCGCGGCCATGCCAACACGACGAGGAGCGACGCCATGAAACACCAGATCTTCGGCCGCAAGGTCGGCAGCGACGACGAAATGACGATCTTGATAACGGGCACCGGCACGTGCACCGGCGGTCAGGCCGTCGACCCGGGCGTGCTCGACGAGTTCTCGGTGGCGAGCACCCGCCGGGCCGTGCAGACGCTGCGCGAGCGCGGCATCGAGGGCTACGTGCTGTTCGAGCGCGACCCGACGCACTACGCGTTCACACCCGTGGCCGATTTCGTCTACCCGGCCGCGCGCCACTGACGCCCCATGGATCAATCGAACCCGACCGCAGCGGCGGCCGGCGCCCACGCCGTGCGTCCTGTCATCCAGACCTGGCGGCTCACGCGCATCGGCCTGCAGCGCTTGGGCGATTTCGCGCTGGTCGAGCTGGCGCGCGACGGACCGTCGGCGGATCTCGGGGCGGATTTGCGCGCGGCGCTGGCGGCTTGACCCGGGACGCTGCCCCTGCGTCTGGATTCGCCGGGCGATCGGCGACAGCGCGCTGGCTGCAACGCAACGGGCGCGCCGAATGAGCGCCCCGCGCGTGCCCGCCCTGAACCTACGCTGGACCGCGCGGCGGAGCCCCTGACCATCGATGAGCAACCGGACACCCTCATGAGCGAATCCCCCAAAACCCTAGCCGCGCTGGCGGCCGCCGCCCTACACGGGCACGTTGATTTCGCCGGCTACCGCTGGATCGCGGATGCGCACGGGCGCCAGGACCGAGCTACACGGCGCCGGGGACCGCGCGATGGCCCTCGTGACGATCATCGAAAACCTCGGCGCGAGCAGGGACGAGCCGCCGTCCTACAGCGCACGCGCCGAGTATCAGCGCGGCCACGACCTGTCCGTTCGCCAGAGCGGGTTCGCCAGCGCCGAGGATGCCTTGGCCTGGGCCAGTGGGTTTGCGTGGACCACGCGACAGGTGGGGAGCGTCACCTGGGTCGCCGGCGCGGCCGATGCCGACAAGTGGTATGCGCCGATCGGCGCGTCGCAGGCGGTGATCGCGATTTACCGTGGCAGGGAAGGGGACGCACCGTACTACACCGTGACGCGCACCCTCGGGCTCGGGACGCAGTCCGTCGAGCTGAAGGTGGGCGATCGCACCCTCGGCGATGAGGCGCGGGGCATCGTCAGCTTCGAGCAGGCCTCGGCGATCGCCGTCTCGATGACCGGCTACGTGCTCGAGCTGATGCGCACGGCGCCGGCCGCGTGCGACGGCGCGCGCGCGTCGTGAGGCCGCTTGAGACGTCGACGCGCGGTCGGGGCACGCTCAACGGGCTGGCCCGGGCTCGCGGAGCTGTGATCGCCTGGTGCCGCGAACACCGCGAGGTTGGGTACTTTTTGATGGCCACCACGGCCGTCTGCGTCGCCTGGGGGCTTCATCAATGGGCCTACGGCCTACGGGGGGCTGCACTGCGCGGTGATGTCCGCGTACGGGCCGCCCGCGAGGCCATTCGCTCGGCTTTGCACTGGCGGGATTCGGTGTCGGTGCTGGAGCACGCCCTTGGCGGGATCGGCATGGCCTTGGTCGGGTTCGCGGCCCTGCAGCTCTTCTATTTCGTGGAGAGCCGGGCGGGCGGGGCTGTCGGCGGCACCGATCGCCCGACGCCGTGGCCGATCCGGGTGCTGCTCGGCGCGCCGGTGGCCGCCGGCGCTGCGGCCGTCGCCGGATATGGCGCCTACGACCGGACCGGCCTCCTGGTGGTGACGGCCGTGTTGCTCGCGGCCAGCTGGTCGCTCATGTGGCCGGATCGGCTGCAGCGCCTTGCGCTCGTCACGCCGGCCCGCTTCATCGCGCTCACGGGTGGGCTGCTCTGGCTGAAATTCGACCTCGCTTGGAAACTCGCCCAGTGGCCCACCACGCACGATTCGGCCGGCATCGTGCTGTTGCACCTGCTCGCCGGCGGCACCACGCTGCTCGGCGTGAGCGCGGCAATGGGCTGGCTGACCCGGCGCGGGGGTGCGCTGCGCCCGGTGGGGGCCTGACGTGTCGCTGCTGCACCTGACGACCGCGCACTTCGCGCTTTATCGGGCCTACCTGGAAGGCATCGAGGAGCGCAGGCTCCATGCGCTCTACGGCGCGCCCGGCACCGACATCCGCATCACGCGACGCACGCTGGCCACGCTGCGCGACAGCCTCACCATCGCCGCGCGGGAGATATCGACGCCGCGCATCTGCTTCGTTTGAGGCCCGGCAGCTTGCCGGCCGAGGCTCACGCGGGCGCGGGGCAGGGCGAGAACGGCGCCGCGCCGGTGCCGCCCACGCTAGAGGCATACCGCGACCAGGTCGACCCCGATCACGTCAACAGCGAGCGCGAGCTGCTGGCCCTCTAGCTGGAGCAGTTTCCGCCCGCGCACGCGCCCACGATCGAACGGAAGGTCGTGCGCAATCGGCGCCTGCGCGCGCGCCAGGACGCGACGCTCGCCCGCATGGAGGCGGCGCTGGTCGAGGCGCCGCGCCTGGACCACCTGTGCGAGGGCTGGCTCGTGCCGGCCGTGGTCGAGCGCCTGGCCGCCGCCGCGATGACGCCGGCCCGGTTGCTGGGGTTGATCCGCCGCTGGCAGCCGCGTCTGGGCGCCAAGGGCGACACTAGCTCGAGGTGCAAATTCCGGCTAGCTTGGCGACGATGCTGCGCGAGATTCGGGCCGCGCAAGCTTCGGTCGGTACCTAGCGCACCTTCGGCTCTTTAGTGGGCGGGTTTATCGGTGTAGCGCGGTCGAGCCAACTGCTCGCGCAGCCAGGCGTCATCGGCTAGCGCGAGGGCGAGGAAGGGCGGGACATTAATCCAATGTCGCTCTGTTTCGTTGTTGTCTTCCGGGTTCCTTTGACGTCGATACCATCCAACCAGCCCACGCGGGACGGGGAGCGGCTGTAGGTCCTCGCCGGTCTTGCGCCAGTAGTCGGCGGTGCGCCCGGTGCTCACCCGAATAAGCGCGCCGTTATCGACTTCCGCGATATCGACGCGCTTGCCTTGTTGCACCGCCGTCGAAATTAACTGCAGGACCTGCCTGGGTATCGTCGTGTACATGACTTGCACCTTGCGCAGTGCCGCCATGTCCCCGAATCGAGATGCCAGCCAGAGCACGGCGGCGATTAGGCGGTGATTGCCATTTGAGCATTGCACGGCGCCACCGCACGCGTACAGCTTGAGCGCTCCGCGCGACCTCCTCGCCGGAAAGGGCGCCGCGCCAATCTCGGATTCGAAGTAAGCCAGGGCGCGCTCGTCCCAGTCGTCGCACAGCAGGCCGCCGAACAACTCGCGCCAGGTGGACGCTTTGTCCGCCATATTTTTGTGCTGGAGTGCGACAATCGAC
This sequence comes from Burkholderia sp. Ax-1720, assembly GCF_011753035.1. Taxonomy (NCBI): domain Bacteria; kingdom Pseudomonadati; phylum Pseudomonadota; class Betaproteobacteria; order Burkholderiales; family Burkholderiaceae; genus Burkholderia; species Burkholderia sp. Ax-1720. Next base: position 115,192 of record NZ_VWWK01000003.1, read on the forward strand.
GTCAATGGAACGTCGAAATATCCCAATTGATAATCGGAACGCTGGAGCAGCCAAAGCACCTCGCGGAATTTCCGGTCGTCGGCCACAGGTCGGTCGATGATTCCGTTGCGCGAACACTCCGCGGCGAGGAGGATTTTCGACTTAATGGGCGCAATAAGGGGAGCCGGCATCGGCAAATACGAGGGCGTCGTGTCAGCGCCAATCTGCTCGGGGCTGCGCAACGGGCGAGACTGGCGAAGCGCGTCTTCGGGTTTCTGCATTTTGGTCTCCATGCGAGGGGGTGGGTTGAGCCAGCGGACCGTCCGTTGACCGAGCCGACTCCAACTGCGGCGGGCGGGCAGGCATTCGGAGAGGGCTGGCGCGTGTAACCCATGGCGGTTATATCGACTGGAGCCGGACTTCCTGTAGGCGTCGGAATCAGCGGCGCGTAGCAGGACCGATGGCCAGACCCAAGCATATGCCGGACGCTCGGTATAGCGCGGCGCGCGTCGCTGCTCAAGGACTCTAAGTGCGCCCGCGATTGCGCCCTAAAGTGCCGCGACCCTGGCTTGGCAGCGAACGAAACCGGTCGACGCGAAATTAAAAAGCCCGCTTCGGCGGGCAATCTTTGAGAGCAAGGGGGTTACTTCTGCATCGTCGCTTCGATGCGGGCGGCGGCGGACAACAACTCGGTTTCGGTGAACACGTTTGGCCCGAAAGCGACGCGTAAAACCGCCAGGATCTGCTCGACCGACGGTACCGGTTCAGCGACCGGGCGCCCGCCGTCTTTGCGTCGCTGCTTGGCGGCCCTCACTTGCTGGTCGTATTGCTCGCTCTGAGCAATGCTGATCGTCAGGCGGTTGACGATTTCTGCATTGATCGATCGACGTTGCGCTTCAGCCGAGGCCTTTAGCTGTTCATAGAGGGACCAGGGGAGCCGGTATTGCGAGCGATGTGTGTCTTCCATGCGCCGGATTTGACACTACGAGCGCGGAAATCGTATAGTGACAGCTTTAGTGACACCTGCGCGTCGCTCTCACCGTGCGCTTCTGTCCCTCGGAGCGATGCGGTTCGACGACCGCGTCGCGACCAGCCTACCGGTAGCACCGCAGGCCCCTGTGGCGGTAGGCAAGGCTTGGCCCTTCCTTTGCGAAGGGCTTTTTTTCGTCTGCTCGCACCGTATCAGCGAGCGCACGGCGGCCGAATGCGTCGAGCAGGTTCAGCGGGATCGGGGAGCATGCAGCCGTTAAGCCGCACCGGGTGGTCGCCGGCCGAGAGCGGTTCGACTTGGGGTTGCGACTGCGGGGGCACGCCTGATGTGATGAGCCGAAGACAAAGTGCGCGATGTCGTTGAGGCCGCGCGTTAGGTCAGGCCAAAGAGGACTGCCCCGAGCAGGCAATCTCGGTAAAAAATCGGGAGGACAACCGATCGAAAGGCGGCTAGCCACTGATCTTGCTTTTGCTCTTCGCGGTCCACCGATCCTTGGCGCGCTCGAACGCGAACTTGGTCGAGTAGCCGAACATCTTGGAGTGAGCCTCCGGGCCGAACTTCCCCGATTGAAACAGCGGATCCAGTGCGCGCGCAAGCCGCACTTGGTCGAGCAGCGTTCGGAAGCTGAGTCCTGCGTGGCCGAGCTCTCTTTGCATTGACCGCAGGGACATGTTCAGCTCCGCGGCGAGTCCGTGCGCGTCGAGTCGCCCATCGAGACGATGGAGCGTTTGCAGCGCCCGGGTAACGATATGATCCGGCTGCCAGGCCGCCATCATCGGTTCCTGCCTGGCACACTCCCCCCGGGCAATTTCGAATTCGATCTCGTGATGAAAGGGGAGCTCGGTGTCGAGGTAATGCTTGGGAATCGACAGCGAGGTGGATTGGGCATTGAACACGATCGGGCAGCCCAGAATCCGCGTCAATTCCTCGTGATCGTTCGGTTGTGGAAAGTCGAACTCAGCGCGGATGAACTCCACCGGAGCTCGGGTGGAGTCGAGTATCTCCCGCTGCACTGCGGCGAGGCACATCAAAGACGAAAATACCCTGAGGTCCTGACGGTAGGCATAGCCGTCCAGCAGGAAGACCGCGTCGCCTCCAATCTCATGAAACGAAATCTTGAAGTAGGAGATTGCCAACAGGGGGTACGAAAAACCAAGGCTCATGGCCGCGCGGAGGGTCGGGGCGACGAGCATGGCGTGTCCGCGCACGCCGTACGCCGTGATCGGTATTGCCTTGCCGATCAGCGCGCCGGTGATGTCCGTCCCGGTGAGCCGCTGCGCATTCGCGAAGACGATCATCTCTTGCTCGTGCGAAATGATCATGTCCGGCCGGCTCAGGTCGCTTTCCGTGATGCCACTCTCCGCAATGAGATCCGAGACCGGGACACCGCGCTTTTGGAGGAGCCGGATCGCGATGATGGCCGTGTGAAGCGGCGCGGGTCGCACGCTAGCAAGGTCGGCCCCGAGAGTCGGCCGCCTAGTCATCGCGCCCGTCCAAGACGCGTTTGGTGAAGATGACCTGGGTGCCGTACTCGTCCAGACCGCCCCGCGTCCATCCCTGCCGTTGATAGAAGGTGTCGGCTCGGGAGCCCGGATCCGTGACGAGCGTCAGGACGTCCACGCCAGCTGCACGGCTCATTTCGATCGCGCGGTCCAGCAATGCCTTGCCGATCCCCAGACCCTGGTATTCCGGGCGAACGAAGAGCGCTGATATCATCGGCTTCGAGGTAATCAGAATCATCATTGCGCCTGCCGCAACACCTGAACGTCGATCGATGCAAATTGCCCCGCCTGAAGAGTTGATGTTCTCCAAGACGACCTCGCGCTGCAGCAGGTGTATCTGGTGAGGATGGATGCGGTTTTCAGTGACCGAGAATCGAATGTCGTAGTAGTCGCCGATGTCGCTTGGGACGATTCGCCGGATCAAGAAGTTTTCGGTGTCGAGATTTGCCATAAATGCGTCAGGTCTACCTGTAGGAAATGAGAGCATCACCTTAGTTTCAGTGATGATTTAAGGAGATATTTTTGCGCCTATTCGAGATAAGATTATCTTAGTTGGCGCGAAATGTGTAGTCGCCCAAGCGAATATCAAAATGAAGTGTGGAGAAATCGCAGGCGCTGGGCCGGCGATCGTGTACTAAATGCAAATAAATGGCGAGATTGTTGATTGTGATAAGTGGGCAAAGTGGCCGCCTACGTATTGATTGTCTGATACTTTCGACTTTTGTTTCCCGGTAAGAGATAGTCCAGTCAGGAGCACGCTGCAACGGGCACGGCGGGCCGCCGGCAGACAGCAGAAGCCTTGGCGTAATTTGTCTGGGCTGCATGGTTGAAGTGTGAAGGCCGTTCGCTAAGAATGCCTTCGTGTCTTCGGGTCGTCGACACAATAACGAAAAGAACTGCCGAAATGGCATTCGGTTTTGATCGAACGGAGAGATTCGATTTCCTATGGGACGGACCGCAGTGTGGCTCGTACTCGGTACGGGCGTGCTATACCCGATCGCGATCATTGGATTCGTGTCGTCGTGCCTGCCGCTCGATTTCGGTGGGGTCGACTGGCACGCGCACTCGTGGTCGGCCTACGCCCGCTTGCTGTTCGACCAGGATTTCGATGGCCAGTGGGTTTGGCAGGCGGGCTACGCATGGATATTCGCCCGATCGGTCTGGTTCGCGGTGTTGACCTCCGCGACCTGTCTGCTCATCGCATTTCCGACCGCACTCTGGGTCGTGGGTTTGCGGGCGCGATATCAACGGCTTTGCCTGTTGCTACTGATCGTGCCGTTCCTGGTGAGCCTCGTCGTGCGGTGTTATGGCTGGATGCTGCTGATCGCGGACAACGGGCTCCTGAATCGGCTCCTGAACGGGCTCGGCGACGAGGGCGCATTAGGCATCCTCTATACCGATTGGGCGACGCTACTTGGCCTCACCAACGTGTTCATCCCCTTCATGATTTTCCCGATCTACTCGGTGTTGCGACGCCTGGACTGGGAGACAGTAGACGCGGGAACCAGTCTTGGCGCATCGAAGTGGGCGGTGCTGACCCGATTGGTGGTGCCCGCCAGTATGCCGGGCATTCGAGCCGGCATCGGCCTCACTTTTATCCCGGCCTTCGGGTCGTATGTCGTGTCGGATTTGCTGGGCGGTGCGAAATCGATGATGGTCGGCAACCTTATCCAGCTGGCCTTCGGCCCCAACCGAGATTGGCCCAAGGGCGCTGCACTCGCGATCGTCGTCTTGGCATTCTCGCTGCTGGTTGCTTGGGCCGCGCGCTCTCGCCGTCCAGGCGGCCCGGGAGCGGGTGAGCTGGGCGTGCCGACCAAGTTTCGCGGCGGCGGGCTGGTGGGTGCGGCAGCTCTGGTGTTTCTCTATCTGCCGATCGTCGCGGTGGTGGTCATGAGCTTCAATCTCGGCAAGTCGGCGCTGATCTGGACGGGGTTCTCGCTGCACGCGTATCGGGATTTGATGTCGAACTCGGCGCTGCTAAGCGCCACGTGGAACTCGATTCAGCTCGCGGTCCTCACCTCGTTGATCGCGGTTGTCTTGGCATTGTCGGCTGCGTGGGCGATTCGCTCGAAAGCCACCCAAGGAGCGAGAGCGTCTGCATTGAGCGCGCTGATCCACGTTCCGCTGGTGGCGCCGGAAATCGTCCTGGCCGTGTCGACACTGCTTGGCTTCGCCGCGCTGTCGATCGACCTTGGATTCGGCGTGGTCCTGTTCGCGCACGTGGTCTTCTGCCTACCCGTAGCCTTCATCCCGATTCGAGCCAGTATGGATGCTATCGATGACGCGGTATTGGATGCCGCGAAGGGCCTAGGTGCCTCGCCGTCTCAGGTGCTGGCTCGCATCGTGGTGCCGTGTGTCGCACCGGGCATCGCGTCGGCGGTGATGCTGTCCTTCATCACTTCGCTCGATGACTTCGTGACGTCGTATTTTTTGTCCGGCGTGGGGGGAACCACGCTGCCTACTTACATTTACAGCATGCTTAAGCTCGAGATGACAACGGAAATCAACGCCGCGTCCACGCTTCTGGCGATCGCGACATGCGGTGTCGTCGCGGCCGGATATTGGCTCGCGCAGGTGAAGCTCCCACGCGGCGAAGCAACTCGCCGTGCGGAGACATTCGGTCCGAACTGGGACACGTTCGCAGGAGGCCGACTATGAAAACGACACTGCTGGCAACGCTGATCGCGATCTCGCTCCCTCTGCAGGCCGCAGAGCTGCACATTGGCAATTGGCCGGACTATTTCCCCCCGGCGTTGCTTCAAAAGTTCCAGAAGGAAACGGGGATCAAGACGACCCTCGACACCTACGACAGCGACGCAAGCCTGCTGACGAAGCTGCAGGCCGGTGGCGGAACCTATGACGTAGTGGTCGCCGGCGACTACTACGTTCCGATCCTGGCTAAGGACGGGCTGCTGACACGGCTGGATAAGACCAAGCTGCCGAACGTCTCGAACATCCGGCCGGAGTATCAACATCCTTCGTTCGACAAGAACCGCGACTATGCCATGCCCTATACGATCGTACTGACCGGCTATGCCTACGACAGTGCGCGTGTCCCGGGCGGCCACCTCGACGATTCCTGGGGACCGTTCTTCAACCCGCCCGCGAGCTTGCGAGGGGAGGTGGCCGACCTCGATGTCCAGGAGGAGCTTTACATGGCCGCCAGCTGGTTTCTGGGGCAGGACGAGTGCACGGAGAGCCCCGAGGACGCGAAGCGGGTCCTCGCAGTGCTCAAACAGCAGAAGCCCGCGGTCAAGCTCTATAGCAATGACGGCCCGGTCGATCGGATGGCATCGAAGCAGGTCATCGTCCAGCAGATCTGGAACGGCGCCGCGGTGCGTGCCGAAAAGGCGCTGCCTTCGGTCAAGTTCGTCTACCCGCGCGAAGGCGTCCGGCTGTTCATGGACAGCCTGCTCATCCCGGCGAAGGCGAAGAATCTCGACTCGGCCTACACCTTCGTCAATTGGATGATGCGGCCGGAGAACATAGCGGTTGTTTCCAATACATACATGTATGGAAATGAGATTGTCGGGTCCGAGCGTTTTGTTGATAAATCGCTTCTGTCGAATCCGGCATTCGCGACACCAGAGAATCTGAAATCGCGGCTGAAGCCTTATAAGGCGTGCTCGGTTCAAGCGATTAAGTTGCGAAACAAAGTATGGGAAATGCTCAAGTCTAACTAGGCATTCTGGATCGCGAGATTTCTGCGGCTGTATTGCGCCTTCCTCAGGGCAATACAGTCGGCAGGCGGTTTTGAAAAATCACCCAATTCGCGAGCTTCCTTAAGGCTCGCAGCTTTTCTCCGCCTGCACTTTTCTCGTGCCTCGTTGCAGGCGGCCTCGCGGTTTGCGCTCACGCCGATCGCGTTTTTTATTCAATGCTCGGAACACGGAAAGCGACATCGCAACGTGCTCGGAGATTCTTATTTATTAGGAGTGCAGATTGTGTCGGCAACGAAGCGCAGTCGGTGGCCGGCGCGCGGCCGCGCAAACACGCAAGGAGAGGGCGCGAAGCGACGTGACGGAGCGTCCCTGCCACACGCTGTCGTCTGTCTGCCCTGATATGGGCTGCTAACGGAGGCGCGACCGCCCGATTTTAGGCGGCTTGGCCGCGTTGATTCGCCTCGGGCCGTGGTCGTCGAGCGGCATGGTCAAGGGAGCGAATAGTTCCGAAAGCGATATCCCAAGCGGCCGGCACAACGCGGCGAGCGTCAAGACCGTTGTGTTGGCGGCGCCGGATTCGACTGCGCTGATCGCAACCCTGGAGACGGACGCCTCGTGAGCCAGATCTTCCTGGCTCTTGCCGGCCTGCAGGCGCACTTCCTTCAACCGCCGGCCGACGGCCTGGGTGATTGGGTTGCGCTCGAAAGTTGGGGTTTTGGCAGATGCGTTCATGCCCGAGAGCATGCATTGCCAACCGTACAAAAGCCATAATATGAACCATGCAGTCTTTGTTAAATTAACATTGCATTGCGCGCACCCGGTGCGCCTCGAGGATATGACGATGTCAGCATGCGATGAGAAAGCGGGAAAGCCTGTGGTGGACGGCGCCGTATCGGCGGAGCCGACCGGAAGATCCGATTTATATCGACCGGTGAGCGATCTGGTGGGCGTCGGCCGCATTGGCGCCGCGTTGGCCCGGGCGCTGGCCAGGCACACGAGCTCGCGCGCCGTCGCGCAGTTGAACGGCGATCGCGATGCCGGCACGCTCTCCGATGCAACGCTTCGGCGAGCCCAGCCCGGGCCGGACCTCGGGTCGCAGCCGGATCTTGTGTTCTTGCTCATCGCGTCCGGGGAGCCTCGCGCGCTTCAACTCGGGGAGAATGTTGGCGCCGCCAGGCGGGCGATTGGCTTACGCACCGTCGCGATCGTCATGCATGGAGCGGCCGCAGACCGGGAGACAGTCCAGAGCGCGACTGCCGGTCTCGCAGCCGTGGTCGATGCCATCGTCGTCACTCCCGAATTCCCTCACCTTAGCGTTCTCGACTCTCTTCTTCAGATTTACCGGACCGCGACTGGGGGCGACCCAGCGCGCGGCCGCAAGGTTGCCATGCCGGCCGGCAGCGAATTTTTGGACGTGAGGGGGGTGTTCAAGGCCGGCCGCCGCGGCGTCGTGGGTGTCGGCTTCGCTGCCGGTCCGGAGCGCATTTTCCAAGCGACGAGCGATGCCATCGAGGCGGTCAGCGAAACATCGTTGAGCACGGCGTCGGGCATGTTGGTGATCGTGGGCGGTGCGGAAACGCTTCGGCTAGGCGAGGTCGCGTCGGCCCTGTATCAGGTCCATGCTCGGACCCGGGGGGACGCGGAAGCGGTCCTCGCGTCTCACTACGACGAGCGCATGGGAGGTCTCGTGCGTGTGACTGTCGTCGCGGCAATATAGAGCCTCCGGCCACGCTGGACGTTTTCCGCATCGTCAATTTGGCGATGCCCTCGGGGAGCTGTGGATCAGCAGAAGCGTCGACCATTCACGAATGGCTCAACATTGGCGGTCGGCGCCACATCAAGTCTGCCCTTCCACACCTTAATGTGCTCGACTACAGGGCCTCATTGATAGTGTCTTTTGCATTACGTTAGGAATTGTCAAATACTATCGGAAAGCCGTCTTTGAATTAAACTGGCGTGCTAGAATCGTTAGACATTTGTCATCTCTGTATTTTGGAGATTATCTATTATGTGCTGCGCCATTCTACATTATATGTAGTAAATGTAATGCGGCGGGCGCATAAGAATAAAAATGGGGCAAAGATGAATGCGCAGGATATCGCACGGGCCATTCAGGGAGGCCTGATCCAGCAGGATCGTCTGCTCAGGCTCGACACGCCGCTGGGGGACAATGTCCTGCTGCCGCAACGGATGGTGGGCGGGTCACGGCTCGGGCGGCATTTTGAATTCACGCTCGATGTCCTGTCGACGAACGGCGATATCAAGCTCAAGAAACTGATTGGGCAGCCGGTCACTCTGTGGTTTCAGCAGTCGGACAAATCATATCGACCGCATCACGGATATGTTTATTCTGTCGGTCGGCTTGGGTCGGAGGGTGGACTCACCAGTTATCAGATCCGGTTTGCCTCATGGATGAATTTCCTAAAATTCCGGCATGACCGACGCATCTGGCAGGACAAGGCAGTCGATGAAATCCTCGCCGACGTGTTTAACGCCCACCCTCAGGCGAAAGGCCAGTTCAGCTTCGCGCTTTCAAGGCCGCTTGAACCCAGATCGTATTGCACGCAGTACGAAGACGACTGGAGCTTCGTTCACCGGTTGATGGAAGCGGAGGGCCTGTTTGGCATCTGGAAACAGGGCGAAGACGGCAAGTCACACACGCTGACGATTGCGGACCGTCTGGATTCCTGCGAACCGCTCGCTCCGCAGACAGTCCAGTTTTCGCGGTACGGCATGAACAGCGAAGTCGATGCCCTGGTTCACTGGTCCAGCGAGCGCATGCTGCACAGCGCCCTGCTGACGACGCGCACGTACGACTACAAGAGTCCGTCGTCGCTCGCCAATCCGAAGGGCACGAACGTTCCCACGGTCTCGCAGGAATTGCCGGAGCAGTTGGAAGTCTACGAATACACGGGGCCCTACAGTTATTTGAAGCAGGACCGTGGCGATCACCTGTCGAAGGTCCGCATGGAGGAGTGGGAATCGCGTGGGAAACGGTTTTACGGCACCGGCGGATTGCGCGGTGCCGACGCCGGCCGGTGGTTCGAACTGACCGGGCACCCGGAGCACGATCGCGATGCCCCAAACAAACGCCAGTTCGCGATCATCGAAACGCGGTGGCTGGTCGAGAACAACATTCCCGGCTCCAGTCACCACGCGAACTTTCCGCACAGCCTGCAGGGCCAGCTCGCCGAAGCGAAGGAAGAGCAGGGGAGCAGTGCGACCGGCGTCGTGCACCCGGACGGCTCGACGGGCGTCTACTTCGTTGAAATCGAAGCGCAGCGCAGATCCGTGCCGTTTCGTAGCCCGTTTGAACATCGCAAGCCGGTCATGCAATTGCAGACGGTGACGGTGACGGGGCCGGGCGGGCAGGAAGTCTACACAGACACCATGGGCCGCGTGAAAGTGCAGTTTCATTGGGACCGTATCGGGCAGCGGGACGAGCGCAGCTCGTGCTGGATGCGCGTCGCGCAGCCCTGGGCGAGCGGGGGCTTTGGCGGTATCCAGCTGCCGAGAATCGGCGACGAGGTTGTCGTCTCGTTTCTCGACGGCGACCCGGACCGACCTCTGATCACGGCCCGCGTGGGCAACGGCACGAACACGCCGCAATGGAGCCTGCCGACCCAGCACATGCTGTCGGGCTTCGTGAGCAAGGAAATCGGTGGCAGCCAGAACAACGTCTGGCTGAAGGACGATACGCAGGGGCAGGTCCAGACGCAGATCCGCAGCGATCACCTCGAGTCGGGTCTGCACGCGGGCTACATCACGCGGGTGACCGAGCCGGCGGGTCGTGGTGAGAAGCGTGGTGAGGGCGTCGAGTTGCGTACAGACGGCAATGCCGCGGTGCGTGGCGCGCGCGGGCTGCTGCTGACCACGCATCCGCGCGCCGGCGCGACCGGTGACGCGTTCAGTGTCGACGAGGTCAATCTTCAACTGGCCGGTGCGCAGGATACGGCGGCCAGTCTTGCTCAGTCAGCCCTATCCGCAGGGGCGCAGGACGGTGAGCAGAAAGCCGTGGCGAGCGAGCTAAAAGCGCAGGCGAAGGGCATTCAGGGCGGTGGTGCCCTGAAGCAGTTCGAGCAGCCGCATCTTGTGCTGGCAAGCCCAGCCGGCGTCGCCGCCAGCACGCCGGCGCAGATTCATCTGAGCAGCGGTAAGACCACCGCGCTGACGAGTGGCGAGCACGTGTCGATCAGCACTGGCGGTGGCTTCTTCGCCAGCGCACGCAAGGCGCTCCGTCTGTTTGTCGCCGAGGCCGGCATGCGGCTCGTCGCCGCGGCGGGCGATATCGATGTGAAGGCGTTGAAGGACAGCATCAATCTCCTCGCGAAGCTCAACGTGACGGTGACGGCCACGAAGATCACGATCAGTGCGCAGCAGGAGGTCGAGATCAACGGAGGCGGTAGCTATACCCGCTGGACGGCGGGGCAGATCAAGAGCGGTACGTCAGGTGGCTTCGAGGTGCACTCGGCGAGCAGGACGTTCGTCGGGCCTGACAGCGTGAGCACGCCGACCATTCCGGCGCTCCCGCCGGAGAAGGAGCAGTTGCATTTCGCTTTAGGCGCACTTCCAGGCGGCGCCGCACATCAATACGTGAGCGAGCCGTATGAACTGTACAAGGGTGGCACCAAAATTGGTGAGGGCGTTACGGACGAATTTGGCCGCGTGGTCGTGAACGACCACCAGCCAGGCACACCCGCCTATCAGGTCCGGCTGGCGAACGGCGGTCAGTTCGATATGGCGGTGAAGGACGCGCTACAAGGGGATCCGGATCACGCCGACCAGCGGAGCAATCGCGGTGAGCGGCTGGCCTGACCAGGTGAGCGACGTACTTCAAGGCAACCAGGGAAAAGAACGTGGCACAACTTCCTCTCGAAACACACAACCCGGTCGATGTCGCTATCGACGAAGCTGGCCGGGCAGCGCAGGGCTCGGTTCAATGGCTCCTTGAAAAGGACGTAGACAAGGACGTCATGCCGACCACAGGTAACGATCTCCAGTTCTTCGTCTGCGGCGAGGAAGGCTTCAAGGCGATTGCCAAGCAACTCATGGCGGCGAAATCAACGGTCGATATCTGCTGTTGGGGGTTTGATCCCGGCATGGAACTTTGGCGTGGCGCCGACTCACCAGCCGGTGTCGGCGCCCCGGGCCCAACCCAACAAGAACTTGACGCCAACAAGCCAATTTGGAACGGCTCCTTTGAACCCGGTTCGATGGCACTGCCGCTTGCCGCCAACCAGGTTCCTCCAACGCCACCCGGCGATTGGCCCCGTGGGATAGTGTACGGAGCGTTACTCGAAGAGATTACGCAGAGAGCGGTAGACCCCGTTACTGTCCGATTGATGATCTGGTTCGATCCGAGGGGCTCGCGCATTCAGAACAGCATGCCGGGGTTCACCGATGTTCCTGTTTCGTTGACCAGTCCGTTGCAAAGACACCTGCAAGTAAAACCTCCCTATGCGAACGAAAGACGCAACCAGTGGTGCATCGAATGGTGGAATCGAAATCTGCCCGACGGGGAAAGCAAACGCAGTGGCATCCGGTCTAAGAATCAGCGGCTGCAGATTGTTCTTCGTAGCATTCCGAGCGAGGATGTCAAGAAACTGATCGCAGCAACTCCGGCGGAAGAGGATGCTCCCAGCACCCACTCAGAGCTGGTGGATTACTACGCAGTCAATGAGAAGAGTCTGCTTGAAGATTACGCGACGCATCATCAAAAGCCGCTCCTGATCGACTACAACTATGACAATGGAAGTAAGGCGGTCGGCTTTGTGATGGGTTTGAATTCGGTCACGGACTACTGGGACAGGACCGCCCACGAAATCGATGATCCGCTGCGTGAGGAATGGATCTCCGACAACGTTCAATCCGAGCTCAAGCATGAGCAGGAAACGCAGGATCCTACTGGTCCGCTCAGCGCGGCGGTGTATACACGCACGAATCCGTATCAGGATTATGCCTGCCAGGTAGTCGGCAAAGCGTTGAAACGGCTGCACCAGAATTTCGAGCGCGGCTGGAAACCGTTCGCCCCGCCGCAATGGCAGACGAACGAACTAACCTCGCTGCCCTCCAAGATCCCGAGTCTCCCCGACGATCCCGCCTATCGCGTGCAGATTGTGCGTACCCAACCGCACGAACACGAGAAGACGATAAAGAGAGCCTATCTGCAGGCGACCAGTTTCGCTCGCAACTACATCTACATGGAGAATCAGTATTTCTTCTATCCGGAGTTTGCGAGGCACCTGAAACAGGAGCGGCAGAAATTCCACGAAGCGTGGTCGAAACTGTCGAACAAACCGCAGCAGGAAGCGCCAATCTTGCACCTGTTCGTTGTCACGCCGCATCCGCAAGACCCTGGCATGGTCCCACGTACCTACGATACGATGGCCGAGCTGGGCCATGGTGATGCCTGGAAGGGCGAACAGGTTCTGTCGGATAAGGGCAAGACCAGCGAAACGTACACGAACGCAAAGGGCGAAAACACATTTCATCCGGAAAGCGCGCAGGAACTGCGGGACACTATCGGTCTGAAGGTCAGCATCGCACGGTTACGCACCAGCGGAGTGACCGCCAATCAGGTGATGGCCTATCGCGAGATCTACATCCACGCGAAGTTGATGCTTATCGACGATGTCTTCGTGACAGTGGGAAGTGCAAACATGAACCAGCGCAGCATGTCCGTTGACAGCGAGATCAACATTTCAGCGACGGGGCCGAAGTGGGTGTCCCATCTTCGGGGGCGAGTATTTTCGCTCCTCTCAGGAGGAGCGACATCGGGCAGCGGAGATCGCGACCAGACGTCGATAGCATTCGATCTTTGGGAAGGACGGATGAAAGACAACCGAGACATCCAGAAGGACGGCAAGAGGCCAATGCAGGGATTCATACTTCCATTTATCGACCGCCGAACGGAAACCGTATTGCACGCACAAATCGACTCGCCCTCGTCCAGCAACACCTCTTCTATTGCCTGAACGGAGAAGATCTAGTGTCGATCTTGCCTTGGTGCAGAATCAGTTTGATTGCCTTGAGCGCATTCGCCGCGAGTGTTCACGCCGCGTTGCTACCAACACCGACTACCGAGCGTCCCGTTGCCATGTCTGATCTTCCGCGCTACGAAAAGCTGCCTTTGTTTAATCCGCATCGTACGACTTTTACCTGCGTGTATCAGGATCAGCATGTCCCACCGGTCGACCCGCAGGCTGAATTATGGTTTCAGCAGGCGCTCGCACTCGACAACCCCGATGTCGACTACCAGAAGCGCGACTATCCGAAGATTTATCAACTGTACGTTCAGGCTGCCGATCGTGGGAACTGGAAAGCCATGCTCAACCTTGCATCACTGATCCTCAGCAGTTATCCAGGTGTGCCTGAACACGACCCCGAAGTCGCGATCCAATGGGTTGAGAAGGCGATGCGGCTGGGTGTGCCAGATGCGTATGACATGATGGGTACGTATCATCAGAACGGAAGAATCAAGGGCGGTAATGCGACGAGTGCATTTGCATTCTTTCAGCGAGCTGCCGATATGGGCAGTCCATCTGCATTGGCATTTCTTGGGGAGAAGTTGGATGCGTCCCATGACGACCCGGATGAAGGGTTCTGGGGTAACCTTCCTGTCGCTACCAAGATGCTCGAGTGCGCTCTCGCGCAGGGCTACGGAGACGCCGCCGAAGAACTTGGCTTCGTTTACGCACGCCCCGGAACGGCGGAGGCCAAGCGACGTGCGCTCGAGGTTCTCCATGAAGGGGTGAGGCTGGGTAGCGCAAAGTGCGCGACAAAACTGTCCATCGAGTTCGGCGGTTTTAACCTGGCCGACGGACGAAATTTGCCGGGAGCCATCGACAGCGCCAGGGCTCAGCGATATCGCGCGATCAGTAGGACGCTGGAACATTATCAAGGACGCATCAAACTTCCGAACCTGGACAAGGTGCTTCCGCTGCCGCCGGCTGCGTTGCCGAAGTGGGACGGTAACGTGCAGACGTTGATCGATGGCGCGAAGCCCGTGACGCCGGCGCCCAAACTGCAGCAGGGCGCTGCTCAACAAGGTCGCGAACTTGTACAGCCCGGCTACGCTGTGGCATCGCTGGACACGAGCACGATCTCAGTTGCAGGCAACCAGGTTGTCCCGCGCGACGGATACTGGCTGGCGTTGTACGGGGCCGCGTCAGCAGAAAAATCCCAGCTCATTCCCGCCCGCGGGAACATGCCTGAGCGCTACCATGCCGGCGAGCGTTTCGAAGCGTCTCCGTTGAGCTGGCTCACTGCCGACCAGGTCCAGTGGCACTACCTGGGGGATGCGTACCCGTTGCCTCCACAGCGTGAAGATTTCCTGAAACACATGATCGAAGCTCGCTTGCTGAGACAGGTTCCCGAACTCCCTTCGCGCCTTATCTGTGGCGGCCAGCAGCAGTGCCCGCAAAGTGGCATATGGGAAGCTCGCGTTGCCGACGATCATGCGCTGGCCAGGCCATTCAACCGATGGAATCAGCAGACGTTCGTTGAGAAAGGCCAGGTGTTCCCGCAAGCCAGTGAGAGGTTTCCAGGCCTGGCGATGAACGATGTTCGATGGACTTACCTCGGGAGTCCGAACGCGGAAACCGGCATGCCTGGTATTCGCGAGATTAGCCTGTAACGACAACTGAGCGAAGTTCCGGCGTTGCCGGAGCTTCGACTTGCTGACCGGAGCGAAAGCATGGTTCGTCAGGTAATTGTGGTGGGCGACACGCTGGGGCCGCATGGCGGCACCGTCACGACGGGCTCGAGCGCGGACGTCGTGAACGGCAAGCCGATCGCCCGGAAGGGCGACGCCGTCGAATGCAACGAGCACGGAAGCCAGACCATCTCCGAAGGCGACGAGCACAGCATGGTCAACGGTCGCCCCGTGGCGTTGGAAGGCCACCATACGAGCTGTGGTTGCACACTCGTGAGTCGCTCGGCCACGATGTCATTTCCATGATCCGGTTCTCGCACATAGTTGCCGGAAGATGACGCAGCCAGCCCTTCCAGCGCAGGAGCAGCCGATCTCGCCCAGCTCGCTGGCATCGATGTTCCGCGAGGGCAGTCACCTGCGTCTTTGCGGTGACGCGCTCGACACGGGCTACATCTTTGATCTCGTGATGAGAGCATCGCTCAACCTGGGCGGACGCCCTGTCGCCTGCCACGATCTCCTCCCCGAGCTGTCGATGCGTGTCGTTGCCGGGCCGCTTCCCGAATCCGATGCGATTGCCTGGGGCAGGTACATCGATCACGCGTGGATCGCGGTAGCGGAGAAACTGACTGCACGCGCAGGCAGGTTCGAGGCCGGCGAGTGCATCACCGTGACTTCTCCCCAGGGCGTTGACGTCCGACTCGCTCGGACCGGCTCAGACATGGATCTTGAGTCGTGCGCCATGCGCGTCTCGGTCGAGTACAGCCCGGCGCTGGTCGCCCGTTTTCAGGTGGCCCGCCACGAAATGCCGCTGATCGGGCAGGACCACCGGACAGCGGCGCAGTTCGCGATCGCTGCACAGACGCGCCAGGCACCAGGCTATGCTGGCGCGGCGCGGATCGGCGACCTGATTCGCAATGCCCTTCTTCGAACGGAGGACGCCGCCGACGACCGGTTCGCCCGCCTGCCAATGCCCGTGCGCTACCGCGCCAGTGGCGCGCTCGAAGCCTGGACCAGGGTCCGCTCCGCGGCCGGCCGCACAGGGGCTGAGTTCACGCAGAGATTGCGGGATGATCCGGTCTCGCTGATGCGGTCGGATTTCGGGGCGTGGCTCGACTGGTGGAGTCGGGGCGATCCGAAGCTGTTCCGGAGCAGCGATGACCGCGGACGCGCTCACGGGAGTATTCCGTGGCAGATGTTCGACGTCTGTAAAGGCGCGCTGTTCGAGCCGACACCGCCGCTGCACCGGCTGCTCGACGACGCGTATATCGCCGACGACGTGCCGGTCTGCCTGCTTGCACCGCCGGAAGACACGATGTGCATCGTTCCTGATCCGTCCTGGTGGGGGCGGAGAGGGGGCGTTGACGCGATCATGCTCTGCCGCCGCCGGGCGGGTTCGCGCCCGGGATACGCCACCAGCGACGTAATCAATGTGGCCATGTGGAGTGAGGTTCGCGACGAGAGCTGGATTGAGACCGGGTTCCTTGCGATCCCGCTGGAAGATCCGCAGAAAACCATTAGCCAGTTTCTCGCGGATATCGATGGAGGGACCACCCATCAACCGCTGGCGGAGGTTGAGCGATCCATGCAGGTATGGCGACGCGTGCTCGACTACACGATCAAGATGCTGCTGTATCTCGCGACGGGCGAGGCGCAGGTAATTCACGATCGGGCATATTCGGACGCACCACGTAATCTGGGTCGGCTGGGCAAACGCCGGCGCGCCGAAAGGCTTGCGCAGATCGAATTGTTGTACGACCGGCACGTGGTCGGACCGGCCGTGCTCGACGAGTTGCCCGATGAGCCATCATCCGGTCTCGATGCTCATCGGCAGGTGCGCGGCCACTGGCGCCGCCCGCACTTCAAGATGCAGCCACACGGCCCGCAACGATCGCTTCGCAAGCTCGTCTTCATCGGCCCCACGGTAGTCCGGCCCGATCGCCTGGGGCTTTGATTTCGTCCACGTGAACCGTCGCTGGACTGGAGCGAGTATCGCGGCCTGATGCCGCGAACCCGTCTCATCCTCACGCAGAAGGGTGGGCCGTTCGAGCTAAGTGTGAAGTGCCGCGTCAGCTCTGCCGGCAAGCCGATGGAGTATTGGGACGCTGACACAGCCTGCAAAGTTACCTCACCGCGTTGTAGCGGCCCGCAGGCCTCGGCGTGGGCTACAGCAGTCATCCTAGACGGGGGACGCTTGCCACCCGATTGATTGCGAATGGGCACTCGCTCGAAATGGTTCAAACCCTCCTTGGGCACGCGCACCTGGATCATGTTGCAGCGTACCTGGGCACGTCCCGGCGGGAACTGCTTGCAAGCGTGGCTGGGATCGACATACCCGTCCATCGCGACGACGCCTTGGGCGCTTGACGGACATCCCCGATGGGGATATACCGTGAAACACGGAAAATGCCGATATTGAAGGGTTAGATGGCCACAAACAGACAGTATTCCGACCTCCCACAACAGGAGTTCTTGCGCTACGCGATGGACCAGCTAGAGATGACGCGCGATGAGTTCGCAGCGCGTGTGAGCGTCGCTAGACGCACCTTGGATAAATGGCTCCTACCTAGCCAATCCCCGGACTTTCGGAGCATGCCCGACATGGGCCGCTCTTACGTGCAAGAGATTCTAGAGTGGCAGAAGAAAAAGGCTTGAACATCCCCATTGGGGATATACGATGCGGTCATATATCGGCGCTTCCGCCGATGACTAGGCGAAGCAAAACGGAAACCGCCGGCGGCAGTGAGCCTGGAGGGCATTGAACAAAGGTACCGCTGCCAGCACATCGTCGTCACTGAAGCTGGGTTCGGGAAGATGCAGAGTGCCGGCCTCGGGCCGCGATTGGGATAGCAAGGAAAACGCCATGAAGGTTGATCGTCGCTGCCCCCGATGTCGCACGCATGCCTATCATTGGATTCGGACACCGAAGACCGACGACGATTCTCTCGTAGACCTACCGCTCGCGGACTGGCCTGCCGACATAATCCCGCGTCGGGTCATGATCGACTGCGCCTCGTGCGGCCACGCATGGCGGGGCCAGTTGATCCGCCTTGAGCGAGGCTACGCGTTTTAAGCAGACAGTAAAACGTCGGCCTGGCCGGCGCCAAGGACAACTCGATGCAAATCACACTCGACACCGCTAAGGCGGTCTACCGCAAGGCAATCGACCCGAGCACAGGTGACGGTGAAGGAGCGGCATGGTGGAGTGAAGTGGCCGACGAAGTTCGCGACGTGATCGCTGCGCGCTCGTTGGGCGACGCTGCCGCCGTGATCGCATGGTGGCATCACGATTGGACGGAGGTATCAGACACGTCGCGCGATGCCGCCCGCCGGATTCGAGCGGCGGCCCGAGCGCTGCGGTCGAACGCGTAGGAAAACTGAATTGAGCAGGGCACTCGACAAGGCGATGTGCGGGCCGGTGGCCGCGCGGGCCGGCTAACCTCACGGGAAGTAGCATCATGAATCAAGAACAGAAGATCAAGCAGCTTGAAGCGCAGTTGGCCATGATGGTGACGGCGGCCAAGAAAGTCCTGTCCGATATTGACGACGACGGCGTGGCGGAGCGCCACGATATGGCCGTGCTGGCATTGCGCAACGCGGTGAAGCTAGGCTCGGCGGGGGAGATTCTGTCGGTGGTCGCATGTGCGCGGCGCGTGCATAGCAAGTTCGGTGCAGACAGTGACTGGACCGAATGGCGCGATCTCGCAGAATCTTTGGAAGCGCTGGACGCTGCTCTGTACCGATAAGCGCGGAACACGGCGGTCGTGCCGGCACGAAGGAAAATTACTGCAAATGAACATTAGCGAAGCCAAATTCGAGTCGGTCGTTCAGACGATGGTTGCACTTCTCGAGGCGAAATTCTCGGACGTCACGATCATCACGAAAAGTGGCGATCAGGCGCCCTTCTGTTTGCCAATCGTGACGGCGTGGGATGCACTGCGGGGTGCCCTTGCCGCGAGCGGAATCTCCGTGGGAGGAGAGGAAAGGGTGTTCAATGTATCGGCCAACAAGGGGCGGAACTACGTCGTCACGTTGGGCGCTTCATACACGCCCAGGGTGGTCCAGTCGAAGGTCTGTCGGGACCTTGGGACGCCCTACCTACGCACGATCTGGACTGCGGAATCTGGAAAAGCAATGTCATTGCATGTAGCTTGCGCAGTGCGTGCTGCAGTGGCGATGGCCGAGCAGCAGTGACAACGGAAAACATGAAAAGACAAAACGATGTGGGTACTTTGCCTGTATGGACCGTTGTGGTGTCACTACTCGGACCAGCGGTTGCACTGATCTTCCTGTTCGCATGCCGTAGCTCCGGTCTGTCGTGGTGGATTGGCGTACCAGCGGCGACGGCTGCTGTCGTCGCCAGTGTGCTCTTGGACGGGACCATTGAGCGCAGGTATTTGCCTTCTCGCGATAAAAGGTGATCTGAAAACAATGGAACTGAGCAACTGGCGCGAGTTTAGCGCGGGCGAAGAATGGTTCGCGGGTAGGGCGCTTTGGGTATGGGCACCCTCCTGGGAAGAACCTCGGCTGGTCACGGCAGATCGGGAAGACGACTTCGACTGGTTTTACGCGAGCGGACCGAAGCTCGAAGATGCAAGCTGGGAGTTCCCCACGCACTGCTGCGACCCTGTGCCACCGGCCCAGCCGGTAGCCTGAAAACACCACGGAAATCGCCGCCTGGCCGGCACAACGGAAAACGAGGAAACGTCGATGAATGGGACGTTCAAAGTAGTGAAGTGCAGAGCATTGGTAGATGATCAAGAGAAGCACTGGATCATGTCTGATGTTGGCGACAACGCTGTCAAAGCGCGTCAGATCTTCGACGACGTGCAGTTGCTCTCGGAGTTCTCGATCAGCGATAGCGTCGTCGTGACTACATCCGATCCCGGTGCCGCCGGCCTTTTCACGTTTGTCGATGCGGCGATGAGCATGAGCGAATGCATTGCGTATACCGTCCAGGTGAACGGCGACGACTTGTCCATCGAACGTTGAATCAGGGCCAAGGAAAGCAGCAATGATCGATCTGCAACGTCCTCTCTCGCCTATACTGGCGGCTCTTCTGTTGAAGGAGTTCTCGGACGAAACAGTCAGTGAGTGGGCGGCAATCGTTGCCCTTGGCGCAGAAGGCGAGACGGTGGCGATGAACCGCTTCTTCACTGGCCTCGACGAGCATCGTCTTGATCTGCGGAGCGAGGATGGGTGCGAGCTCTTTTGCGATGTCGTCCTAGGCTACCTGGAATCGCTTCTCGATCCGGGCACCAGCTTGTTCGTCAGGTCCGGTATTCAAGAGACAGCATCCAGCGCTACAACGGTGTGGGATCAAATGTCGGACATGCAGCAAACGGGGCTATGGCGTGAAGCGGCACGACTTCACGCAGTGGTAGTTCCATTGGTCTTCAAATAGATTGGAGAGCGCCGATGGCTCAGCCGCTGGGTGAGAATTGCGGATCAGTAGCATTGCCAGCTCTCGTGATCGCTGAGGCTGGCAAGCTGGCCGCCGAGGTGTTTTTGGCGGCCGAGGAACAGGCGTTCTGCGGCGACGAAGTCGAAACTTCGTCGGTCCCGGCGTGGGCCTTGCAGGATGGTGCCGCTTGGCTGCCGGATCTGGAGGCCTTGGGCTACCGCCGACAGCGGGCGGATGTCTTTGGGCGCGAGCGTCGGGAGCTTCTGGTGGCCACGGCTGGCGTCGAGCCACACACCGATGATGAAGGGCTGGTGCTGATGGTCGTGCTTCATAACGACGGGCTGGTGTTCAAGCAGGGGCGCGTCAAGCATGCCCCCAATGCCGGCGACTGGTTTGTTTTCGACGACCGGAAGGCTCACGGAGTCGATGGGGGGACAGATGATGGCCGAGAAATGTTTGTGGGTTGGAACATCCCGATCGAGCGCATTTAGAAAGGAAGACGCTGGCGCTGCCGGCCCAAAGGGAAACGGGATAAACATGAACCACCTGGAAGCGTTAGCCAAGGAATGGCTAGACTGGACTGGCCATATCGTGAGAGCCAACGTGCGAGTGGGCAAGCGCCTCGCTGGTGGGCATGATATGGAGGTCGATGTCGTCGGATATTCTCCGAACGAAGGGATCATCCGACATTAAAAACTGTCACTGGACGCCCACACCTGGGAGAAACGCGAACTACGCTTCGAAAAGAAGTTCCGGCTAGCGCGACTCTACATGTTCTCCGAGCTTTTTCCGTTTCTGTCAGAAAGCACCCCGATCGAGCAGTATGCCGTGCTTCCAAGCAGCAACGCTGTGGGGCTTGCTGGCGCTCACGTTGTTTGCGTAGACGACTTTATAGCGTTGATCGCCCGCGATGTAATGGCGGAAGGTATGGCCGTGCGAGCTGCGATTTCAGAGCAGTATCCGCTTCTGCGTCATACGCAACTTCTCCTTTGCGGGTACCGGAAGAAGCCGAACATCTTGGACAATTTTCCCCACGTAGCCCAGGCCTCGACGCTAGCTCAGGTAGTAGCTACCATCGCGGACAAATAGGAAATCGCCGGCCTGGCCGCCACAACGGAACTGCAGCTTTGACAAACAAGATGAGCACTACCGAAAAACGTACTGAAGACTTTGATGCTGGTGTCGCGGAGGCGGAAGCCGCTCTCCGTGCTTCTGACAAGCCGATCTTTCTCGAGGATGAAGTCGCGCTTGACCTGACAATCGATGCCTATGCTATGGGCTGGAACTCGGTTTGTGCTGGCGAAGAAAATCGGCAACGGTGGGCGAATGTGAAGCAGCCGAGTTCGCTGTAAGCAAAAATGACCGGAGAACGGACATGAAAAGGATCAAATCATTCGGGATGAATTTGCTAGGGGCAGTCAGCGTGCTAGGTGATTGGTTCTCGCTCGGAGTCTCGGCGGGCCTCGTCGCCGCCCTCGTTTTGACCGGTATCCTGACGCATCGCATTGGCGCGCTCGACGGTCTGCATAACTATGCCGTGGCCATCCTGGTCAGCGCGGCCCTGGTGACCGTCTCCGTTCTCGCAGAGAAGCTTCATTCGCGGCGCCAGCAATCATCGGAAGACGTTGGCCTGGCCGGCACCAAGGAAGGCGTGATAAGTAGAGGTGCGCGACGATGAAAGACGTGCATGCATAACGTGAGCTGGCGAGCATGGTTCGGCCAGTGACCTGCGCGCCGGTCGGTCGCCGCGCGGGGACTCCGGCCGGCGCGAGTTGAAGACCAGGGTTTGGGGCGGCGCCGCTAACCCTTCCGACTACCGCACGTGTGGCGGTGAGCTGGTGGGTGAGCTTGACGATCAGATGGGGCGGGCTGCCGGACAAGGGTCGGGCTAGCATCGGCGTGCCGCGAAGCTGTCACGCGCAACCGGTCGGCGGACAAAAACGAATCTGGAAACGGGGGAGGAAGGGGGGCAGAATTAGCGCCCTCTTTCATTCGCCTGGCCACCACGCCTGAGGCTCAGGGCGATTCTGGTCGATGAGGTAATCGTCGAGATTTTTATCTTGCAGCCACTTCGGCTTCGGCCCCCGGCCCGACCACTTGTTTCCGCTGCTCGGATCGTAGTATTTCGCCGGCGCGCGTCGGCGTTTGGGCATCTTGAAACCGGCCGCGATCAACAGCTCGTCCTGCGTGATCCCAAGCGACTGCGCGTGCTCTTTTATCGCAGCAAGGAGGGCACGCTTTTCCTCGACTCTTGCGTCGGCCAGTTGGATATTGATGTTGCGCAGCTGAGATTGCAATTCGGTGATTGTTGACGTCACGCGTACCTCGGTACTTGAATGTTGGAGAGTGATGCTACGTTGGCTCGGACCAAGGCCGCGAACCGGACCTTATCACTACCGTGAACGACGAGAAGTTAACGGACGGCCTACAGGTTATTTTATCAAGCGGGATTCGTTATCAGAACAAGTAGGCAAAGGATCGCAAGAATAGGCATTTTGTGCGCGGCCGGTTCTGATTAAGATCAATTCCTCGGGTCGACACCTGTTGACACGCGATACCGATCCGTCTGCGTCGACCATGGATAACCCTTCCGACTTCCCCAAGCTGCTTGCCCTGCCGGAGCGCGAGAGCCGGCCGTTGTCGATTCGCGCCAAGGCGATCGTGTTCGCCGATCCCGCCTCGCGCGCAGTGCTACGTTTCGCCGAGCAGCTCGGGCCGACCCTTGCGCCCGTGCTGATCCTTGGCGAGACGGGCACCGGCAAGGAACTGGTGGCGCGTCATATCCACGAACTGAGCGGGCGCAAGGGCGCCTTCATCGCGGTGAACTGCGGTGCGATCAGCCAGCAGCTCGCCGAGAGCGAACTGTTCGGCCACGAGGCCGGCGCCTTCACGGGCGCGCAGGGGCGCCGTACCGGTTATTTCGAGGAGGCCCACCAGGGCACCATCTTCCTCGACGAGATCGGCGACCTACCGCTCGCGCTGCAGGCCAAGCTGCTGCGGGTGCTGCAAGAGGGCGAGGTGACGCGGGTGGGCGCGACGCGTGCCCGCGCGGTGGACGTGCGCGTCGTCGCTGCCACCCATGTCGATCTCGAACAGGCCGTGCTGGCCGGCAACTTCCGCATGGACCTGTTCTATCGGATCAATCTCGCGCGGGTGCGCCTGCCGCCGCTGCGCGAGCGGCCGCACGACATCCTGCCGCTGGCCGAGCACTTTCGCGCACGTTACTGCCGGCAGCTGCAGCGGGCCCAGCCGATGCTCTCCGAGGGCGCGAGCCAGGCGCTGCTCGCCTATCCCTGGCCCGGCAACATCCGCGAACTCGAGAACGTGATGCATCTGGCGCTGCTGGTATCGAGCGGCAACCTGATCCGCGAGGAACACCTGAAGTTCTCGGAGGCGCTGGCGGGCCAGGCCCGTGCCGGGCAGGCCGAAAACGTGCTGCCGCAGGACGAGATCCGTGCCGGCGTGCGGCGCCTGTTCCGCGCGCCCGGCGAGAGCCTGCTGCGCGATCTCGAGGAACTGGTGGTGGGCGAGGCCTTCGAGCATTGCCGCTACAGCCAGGTGCGCACCGCCGCGCTGCTGGGCGTGACGCGCAATACCATGCGCACCCTGCTGGCACGCTACGGGCTGCTCAACGATCCGCGCCCGGAAGCGGCTTTCGACGACTGACACCTTGCGCCCGGCGCGTGCCGCCCGGGTGGATCGCGCGCCGCGCGAGCGATGGGGGCGATGGGCGCCTCATTGTGCCGCCGCGCCGTTTCCCATCGCCAGCCGTCGTACGCGGGGCAAGACGTGCTCGCCGACGCGCGCGACTTCCTCCAGGTTCGGATACGAGGACAGCAGGAAGCCGTCGATGCCGAGCGCGCGGTATTCGTCCAGGCGCTGCGCGACCTGGTCGTGACTGCCGACAACGGCGGTGCCCGCGCCCCCGCGCGTGAGGCCGACGCCGGCCCACAGGTTCGGATAGACCTCCAGCTCGCGCAGCGAGCGCGGCCCGCGCCGGCTCAGCGCGGTCTGGCTGTGCTGGGCCACCGAGTCGTAGGCGTCGAGCGCACGCTGCGCCTTCATGTAGATGCCGTCCGAGACGCCGCGCAGCAGTTCGTCGGCGCGCGTCCAAGCGGCGCGTTCGCTGTCGCGCGCGATCACGTGCACGCGCAGGCCGAAGCGCACGCGGCGCCCATGCATGGCGGCCAGCGCGCGCAGCCGCGCGATGCGGGCACGCACCATGGCGGGCGGCTCGCCCCACAGCAGGTAGGTATCGGCTTGGCCGGCGGCCACCAGTTCCGCTGCGCCCGAGGCGCCGCCCAGGTACAGGGCGGGCGGCGCGGCGAGCGGCTCGCCGGCCTGCGCAGGGCTCAGCGCGTAGTGGCTGCCGGCCACGCTGTGGCCCGCGCCGAGCCACATGCGGCGCAGCACGCGCAGGCATTCCGAGCTGCGCTGGTAGCGCGCGTCGTGGTCGAGGAAGTCGCCGAGCGCGCGCTGCTCGTAGGCGCTCGAGCCGTTGGCCGCGAACAGGCGCAGCCGGCCGCCGCCCAGCCGCTGCAGCGTGGCCGCCTGGGCGGCGATCCGCTCGGGCGTTTCCAGCCCGGGCCGGAACGTGACGATGAAGGCGATCCGCCGCGTGGCGCGCGTGAGCTGGGCGGCTACCAGCCAGGGATCCTCGAAGCCGGTCGCGGTCGGCACCAGCAGGCTGTCGAAGCCGGCGGCCTCGGCCTCCCGGGCGACGCCGCGCAGGTAGTCGGGCGTGGGCGGACGGAAGTCGCGCAGATAGGTGGGCAGGCGCGGCAGGCCGCTGTTGGCCAGATGCGGGCCGTCGCCGTTGGTGGGCAGGAACCAGGCGAAGTCGAGGCTCATGAGGATCGGTGTTCCCGATGAGGGGCCGCGCGCGGAGCGTCGGCCACGGTGAGGGCGCAGCGGAACAGCTCGCGCGCCGAAGGCAGGGGCAGCGCGCGCGCCGCGCTGACGCGCGCGAGCGCCTCGAACACGGCCGGGTCGGGCCGCGCAACGGCGATCAGGCCGTCGCAGAACGGTGCGGCGCGCAGGTTGTCGGCGGGGTCCGCCGCCATCCAATAGAG